>DATAHG010000581.1:0-5695 GCA_036263295.1 Thermoanaerobaculia bacterium
ACATCCCGGTTCGCCAGCACACGGCCCGGCGACAGCAGGGGTGCGAAAAAGGCGGCGAGCCAGGCGACCGCCAGCAGAGCCGGCGCCAGGGCGACAATCGGGCGGCGCATCCAGGGGGTTCCCGCGCGGACCTCATGACGGCAGAAGGCGAGAGACCCCACGCGGGAGCTGAGCGTCGCTCCCGCCCGGTGACTGCCGAAGGCATCCGCGTTGAGCGGATCTTACCTGTTTTCGACCCTACGGAGCCGGCCGCTCCGGCCAGCGCACGAAGAAGCCGTCCGCCCAGATCACGTCCTGGTTGTAGTCCGTCGGATCGAAGCCCGTCACGGTGTAGACCTCCGAGCTGGCGGTCAGATCGCGGCCCGAGCTCCGGATCGCCATGATGTGCTTGGCGAGGAGCTGCTGCGTGTTGAGGTAGTACTCGTAACGAGACTTCCAGCCGTCCAGTACCGGAACGTACTGCAGATACTGCGGCACGAGAACGGTCTGCAGATCGGCCGCCTCCTTGGCACTGCCGTAGCTCGCCATGTCGACGTTCGCCGTGCTCGCGGCTCCAGCCGCCGCCGCGCCGACCTGGTCGGTGATCCAGGAGAACATCGCCGTGCCGACGATCCGCATGTCCGCAATCGTCCGCTTCTGCTTGGCCTTCTGCATCGCGTCCAGCAGATTCGGGATGAGCATGGCGGCGATCAATCCGATGATCGCGATCACGATCAGCAACTCGATCAGGGTAAAGCCCTTCTGTTTTGCCCGACGGGGAAACATCATCAGAACCTCCCTTATGAGGACTTGCTTCTCAATATTGGCAAGGCCTGTGCCAGCCGGGTATAGGAACGAAGGTTCAATGAAATCAGAGGTTTGAGCCTTCTTACCGAACGGGCTGTGACAAAAAAAGTCGCTCCAATAGCCAGGGGGTGTCACCCGCGCAAAGACGCATAGATAGAAAGAATTTTGCGCATGCGTTCCACGCCGCGATCGAGCTCCGCGAGAGGGATTCTCTCGTCCGGTCCATGGATCCCCATCAGGTCGTCCCCTTCGAGCGCGAAAGGGCTGATTCCATAGGCCGGAATCCCCCGTTCGCGGAACAGGCGCGAATCGGTGAAGCCCGGCACCAGCGTGGGCACGACCGGGGCGTCGCCGCCCATCCCCTTTTCGAAAGCGGCGTACAGGCGGCCCGAGGCGGGCGACGGTGGCGACGGCGGCGCGGTCACCAGCACCTGGACGTCGATGCCCTTGCCCAGCGCCGCCCGAATCTGCTTCAGGAACGCCTCGGAGTCGGTGTCAGGCAGCAGGCGGATGTCCAGACGGGCGGTCGCCCGGGCCGGGATCACGTTGATCCGGTTCCCCCCTTCCAGCACCGTGACCTGGACGGTGTCGAGGAAGAGGTTGACCATGCCGGGGAACAGGAACTCCTTGGGCCCGGTCTTCTCGTCGATCACCGAGTCGATGTTGGACAGCACCCGTTTCCAGTGATCGTTGTGGAGGGGCGCGATGGCCTTGAGGTAGCCGCGGGCCGGCGGCGTCACCCGCCAGCGCGGCGGCAACGCGAGCACCCGCGCCAGCCCTTCGATGAGCTGATGGTTGGCGCTCTGGGGATTGAGCCCCGAGGCGTGACCGGCCCGCCCGTTGGCCGAGACCTCCAGCCAGAGGGGGCGCTTCTGGGCCACCTCGACTCCCCACCAGAGGAGCTTGCCGGCCGAGACCTGGCTGCGCCCCCCCTCGCCGATCACCCCTTCCACCCCCTTGAACAGCTCCGGGTGGTGCTCCAGGAGCCAGGCCGACCCCAGGATGCCGCCGTTCTCCTCGTCCGCCACGGCCAAAAAGATGACGTCGCGCTCCAGCACCACCTTGCGCCGCTTGAGGTCCAGGAAGGCGGCAAGCTGAGCGATCCCGAGACTCTTGTCGTCCACCGCGCCCCGCCCCCAGAGCCGGCCGTCCTTGATCTGACCGGAGAACGGCGGCACCGTCCAGCCGGGACCGGCCGCCACCACGTCCATGTGGTGCAGGAGCACGACCGCCTTGCCGCCGCTCTTCGGCGAGGAGAGCCGGGCATAGAGGCTGGTCCGCCCCTCCGGCGTCACCAGCAGGCGGGTGGGGATGCCCTCGCGGTGGAGGATGCCGGCCAGGAAGGCCGCCGCCTTGTGCTCGTTGCCGGGAGGGTTGGTGGTGTCGATCCGCAGGTAGGCCTGGAGCCAGCGGGCCGCCTCGGAAAGATCGGCCGAGGGGTCGGGGGTCTTTCGGGCGGCTTGAGCGCGGACACCGGGAGCCGGCGCCAAGAGCGCAAGAATCAGAAACAGGGAGATCAAACGGAGAGATCGCAAATCAGGGCCCCAAAAAAGCGAAGAGGGGTGCCGCATCGCGGAACCCCTCCCGGCAGGCGGATTGCTCGCGCCTTGATATCGCCTTAGTTGTTGGTCGGCTTCTGCGGCCAGCGGACGAAGAAGCCGTCGGCCCAGACGATGTCCTGGTTGTAGTCGGTCGGCTCGAACGAGGTGACCGAGTAGTCCGGACCGCCGTCCTCGACGCCACCGCGGCCGAAGCTGCGGATCGCCATGACCTGCTGATCGAGCACCTGGGAACCGGTCTTGAGGTAGTACTCATAGCCGGTCTTCCAGCCGTCGAGGGCCGGAACGTCCTGGAGGTACTGCGGAACGAGAATGGTGGACATGTCGGAGCCACCGCGCATCGAGCCGTAAGAGCCGAGGTCCACGCTGCTGGTGCTGGCCGCACCGGCGGCCGCGGCGCCGACCTGGTCGGTCAGCCACGAGAACATCGCCGTGCCGGTGTTGCGCATGTCGGCCACGGTCCGCTTCTGCTTCGCCTTCTGCAGAGCGTCGAGGAAGTTCGGAATCAACAGGGCGGCGATGATGCCGATGATCGCAATAACGATCAGAAGCTCGATCAACGTGAAGCCCTTCTGGCGGTTCCTGATTTTGCTCAACATTGCTGGGTTCTCCTCTCCCTAGCTACAGATCCTTGCCCATGGTGGATTCCATGAAGCCTTTCGTTGTTCCGTCTAACGCAGGTTCGGTGCCAGGGGTTCGCGGGTATCCAAACCCTTATTTTTCTGTTACTTAGCTGGAGCTGCGGACAAAGATTGTCACTCGGCGGTACCACTTAGTGTCAGAGGACGAGGCGGCGGACCACCTCGCGATAAAGGTCCACCCCGCTGACATAGCCGGGCAGGGCCATGCGCTCGTTGGGGGCGTCCACTTGCAGCGTATCGGTGTTCATGATGAGGAACGGCGAGAACCCGTAGGACGGGATCCCGGCGGCCCGGAAGAAGCGGGAGTCGGTGGCGCTCCAGGGCAGGAAGTAGGGTCCAGCGGGAGCGTCCGGATAGTGCTCGTGGAGAGTCGCGAGGATCTCCTCGAAAGCCGGATGGTCGATCGGGCTGCCGCCGTGCGCGGCCGGGGGCTCGTCCACCAGCACGTCGAGGCCGTGGGTCAGCTCCGGTGGCACCAGCTTGTGGAGCACCGGCGCCAGCTCCTGCTCGGGCAGGAGATGAATTTTGATCAGGAGCTCGAAGCCGCCGCCGGGCGCCGCTTGCACGGGAAACGGCACCGCCTCGTTGCGGAACATCGAGCGGACATAGTTGGGCAGCTTGCGGTAGGCGGCGACATCGGTCAGCACCTGCTCCGGGTGAGCCAGGAGGTCGCGCAGGTCCTCGCGGTCGCGGGTCGGGCCGTACTTGGCGAAGAGCTGGCGCGCCTCCGGCACCAGTTGGAGATCGGTCTCGGTGTGCCCGCGGTCGATCAGGTCCTGGCGGATCTGCTCCAGCCGCTCGCGGTCGCTGCTGCAGATCACCACGTCGGCGAAGCGCTTCTGGGCCACCTCGACGCCCCAGTACTTGATCTCCCCCCGGCTGCGCGCCTCGACGATGCCACCCTCGGTCAGCACGGCCCAGAAGCTCCGCACCAGCTCGGGGTCGAGCTGCTCGATGCGGCGCACCCCCAGGCGGCTGCCATTCTCCTCGCTGCTGGTGGCGAGGAAGAGGACCGACCGCTTGAGCGGCTTGCCGCTCTTCTTGAGATCGATCATCGCCATGAGCTGGGCGATGGCGACGCTCTTCATGTCGAAGACGCCCCGGCCGTAGATCCAGGGCAGGTCGATCTTCCCTTCGTAGGGCGGATAGAACCATTGGGACGGATCGGAGGCCTTGACGTCGATATGGTTGTGAAGGACCAGCGGATGGGGGTCCTCACCCGGCAGCAGCGCATAGAGGTTGGCGCGCTGCTTCCCCACGATCTCGATGCGGGCCGGGATGCCCGCCGCCTCCAACTGGCGGGCCAGGAACCGCGCCCCGGCCACCTCATCGCCCGTGGTGTCGCTGGTGTCGACCCGCACGTACTCCTGGAGGAGCTTGACCTCGGGCAGGTTCGGGTAGTCGCGTTGAATCCACTCTTCGGTCTTGCGGGGCTTGAACGGCTGATCCAGCAGGCGGACGAGGCCAAAGGCCGTCGCCGCCACCAGCAGGAGGCTGACATAGAGAGCCAGGCGGGCGGCCCGGCGCCGGCGGACGTCCATCCAGGAACGTGACATGGGGGCATGATCATAGCGAAAGTCAGCTTGTGTATGCTTACCCCCCAATGCAAGAAGATCTGCGAGAGGATCTCCGGAGCGCATCTCCGCCCCCGGCGGACGCGGTCGCATCCGCGCCCGGCCGAACCCTGACCACAGCCCTGCTCGTGGCCGGGATCCTGGCCTGCCTCGGCTATTTCGCGACCGAGGCGTTCCTGCTCTCGTTTGACCTGGGTTTTCCACTCGACGACAGTTGGATTCATCTGCAATTCGCCCGCAACCTGGCGGAGGGCCACGGGCTTTCGTACAACCCCGGCGAGCTGGTGACGGGCTCGACCGCCCCGCTCTGGACCGCGCTGCTCGCCCTTCTCTTTTACGTTCCCGGCAGCGTGATCGTCTGGTCGAAGCTGCTGGGGGTGGCCTTCTACCTGGCCGGGATCGACGCCACCCGCCGTCTCGGCCGGGAGCTCGGCCTCGGGACGGGCCTCGCGGCTTTCGCGGCGGGGCTGACCCTCGCGACCTCCTGGCTGGTCTGGTCGGCCCTCTCCGGGATGGAGATCCCGCTCTTCGTGTTCCTCTCCCTCTGGGGCATGATTTTCCACCTGCGGGAGCGCCGCGCCACGGGCCGGCTGCCGTTGTCCGCGGCGATCCTCGGGGTCGCCGCCCTGGCCCGGCCGGAAGGGCTTCTCTTGCTGGCTCTGTCGCTGGTCGATCGACTGCTGGTCTTCAGGCGGGGTGAGCCGGAGGAGGGAAGCGCCCTGATCTGGCGGCGGCCGGCCTGGAAGCCGATCCTGATCGGCGCCGCTCTCGCGGCCTGTGCCCTGATCGGTCCGCTGCTGTTCTATCGCTGGGCCGGGGGCTCGTTTCTCCCCACCACCTTCGCGGCCAAGGGGGGCGAGCTGCGGCGCTGGTTGCCGAACCCCCAATATGTCTACACGGTTCTGGGGATCTTCTTCCAGCCGCAGCCCTATATGACGCTGCTCGCGGGCGGCGGCGTGCTGGCCCTCCTGGAGCGGCTCGGCACCCGGCGTGACCGCGGGCTCCTGCCGGCTCTCTGGCTGGTCGTCCTGCCGCTGGCCTATTCGATCATCAGCCCGGTGGGGCGCGGCCTGATCGCCGGCAATTTCGGGCGCTACTACTTCCCGCTCTTCCCGGTGCTGATCCTGCTCGGCGT
>DATAHG010000582.1:0-5070 GCA_036263295.1 Thermoanaerobaculia bacterium
CGGCAACGCCTACGGTCTGCAGGGCCGGACGGTGGTGTCCCTCTGCCGCTGCGGCCTGTCCGCCAACAAGCCCTTCTGCGACGGCAGCCACAACCACCACCAGTTCCAGGACGACCCCCAGGCCCGCGAGCTGCCGCCGAAGAAGGCCTGACCTCGCATCATGAAGACGCGCCGTTCGTCCGCCGCCCGGGTTGCCCTCGGGATTGCCGTCCTTCTTCTCGCCGCCCTCCCCTCGCGGGCCCAGGAGGTCCTCTGGCCCACGACCGGGGAGTGGCGGGTGTTCGAGACGGAGCACTTCCGGCTCCATTTCCCGGCGGATTCGGAGGAGTGGGCCCGCCACGTCGCCGCCCGGCTCGAAGCGATCCGCGACCGCGTCATGGCCGAGGTCGGGTATGAGCCGCCGCAGACGATCGACGTCGTCGTCTCCGATCCGGTCGCCCAGCCCAACGGCTCGGCCTGGCCGCTCCTCGGCGAGCCGCGCATGGTGCTGTGGACCAGCCCGCCCGGACCCGAATCGGTCCTCAACCACTACGCGGACTGGACCGAGCTCCTGATCGTCCACGAGGAGACCCACCTCGTCCACCTGCTGCGGCCGTCGCGCAACCCGATCCGCCAGCTCCTGTCGCGCGCCGTGCCGGCCGGCCCCCTCCTCTTCGCGCCGCGCTGGGTGAGCGAGGGTTACGCCACGGTGGTCGAGGGTCGGCTCACCGGAATGGGCCGCCCGAACGGCGATCTCCGCGCCTCGCTCCTGCGGCGCCGCGCCCAGATGGGCAAGCTGCCGACCTACGGCCAGATGGCCTCCGACTCCAGCACCTACCAGGGCATGTCGATGGCCTACCTGATGGGCTCGGCCTACCTGGAGTGGCTGGAGGAGCGCGCCGGCCCGGGGAGCCTGCGCAACCTGTGGTCCCGCATGTCGGCCCGCCAGGCGCGCAGCTTCGACGACGCCTTCGAAGGGGTCTTCGGCGACTCCCCCCAGAACCTCTACGGCCGCTTCACCGCCGAGCTGACCTGGCGCGCCATGGAAGTCGAGCGCCTGCGCGCCGCCGAGCGCAAGGAAGGCACCTTCTGGCAGGACTTCTCCTGGAACACCGGCGGCCCGGCGGTCTCCCCCGACGGCGAGCGCCTGGCCGTGGTGCTCGACTACAAGGACGACCCCTCGAAGCTGGTGGTCCTCTCGACCGGCCCCAACGACGAGGCCGAAAAGAAAGTCCGCGAGGCGCAGGAGAAGGCGCTCGCCCGCGATCCGCAGGACGTGGCCGCTGTCCGCAACCGCCCGCTGGGGCGCAAGCCGCTGTTCACCCTGCCGGCCACCGACGGCACTGCCCCGGGCACGCCGCGCTGGATGCCCGACGGCAAGTCGATCCTGTTCGTGCGCTTCGAGCCGGACCTGCAGGGCTTCTCCCACCCCGACCTGTTCTTGTGGACGCCGGAGAGCGGCGAGGTCCGCCGCCTCACGCACAACTCCGACCTGCGCGAGCCCGATCCGTCGCCGGACGGCCGCTGGGCCGTGGCGGTGCGGCGCGCCCACGGCCTCTCCCGCCTGGTGCGGGTGGACTTCGCGACCGGCGCGACCCGCGACCTCACCGAGCCGATCCTCACCGGCACCTATGAGCAGCCGCGGGTCTCCCCCGACGGCACCCGGATCGCCACGGTGCGGCACGAGGAGGGGCGCTGGCGCCTGGTGGTGCTGGACGCCGAGACCGGCCAGCCAGTGGGCAACCGGTCGGGCGAGACGGCGCCGCCGCGCGAAGCCACCCTGGCCTTCCCGGCCTGGAGCCGTGACGGCAAGACGATCTACGCCACGGTCGGCGAGCGCGGCTTCATCGACCTCTATGCCTTCCCGGCCGACCCGGGGACCGGGCCCAGCCTGCCGCTCACCCGCACCCAGGGCGCCGCCTTTTCTCCCGAGCCGCTGCCCGACGGCTCCGGCCTGTTCTACCTCTCGCTGGAGCCGGACGGCCTCGACCTCTACCGCCTCGACCTGCCGCCGGCCTCGACCGATGCCGCCGCCGCGGCTTCCGTGGCGACGGCCCCCGGCTCGCCGGTCGCCGACCTGCCGGCCGGGCTCGCGCCGGCCGTGCGCCCCCCGGCGCCCGCCGCCCAGCCGGAGCCGTTCCGGCAGGCGGAGGTCGCGCCCGACCGTCCCTACGGGCTCGGCCGCCAGACCTACGGCCTGATGGCGGGGGGTAGCTTGACCTCGTCCGGCGGGGTCTGGGAGCTCGGTCTGCGCGGCGGCGACGTGCTCGGCCGGCTTCAGTACCTGGCCTTCGGCTCGATCTCCGGGGAAGGCTGGCCGCAGGGCGGAGCGCTCGCCGCGAAGTACCGCGGCTGGCCGGTGGCCTTGGGCGTCCACCTCTTCGACGCCGAGTCCCGGCCGTCCGATCTGTCGGACCGGCCGCCCGGCCTGGGGCGCAGCCTCGACCTCGACCGCCGCGGCGCCGAATTGTCGGCGGAGTGGAGCCCGGTCTGGAGCGGCGAAAAGCTCATCGCCGACGCCCGGCTCTACCGCGGCCAGGTCGAGACCCGTGTCCCCGGCTCCGGCCGCACGCTCGACCAGGAGATCGGCCAGCTCGGCGGCGGCTACACCCTGTTCCGCCAGCTCGGGGGCTGGAAGCTCGACGGCGGCGCCGGCCTGCACTACGAGGCAGGCCGCACCGACGGCGACGGCTGGACGCGCTACGGCGGCCAGGTCCGCCTCGGGCTCGGCAGCGGCGACTCCCGCCTGGCCCTCACCTGGCGGCGCGACGGCTCCTCCGACCTCCGCCAGGGCTTCGACCTCTACCAGCTCGGCGGCGCCGGCACCAGCGTGCTGCCGCAGGTTCTGCTGACCAACCGGATCGAGGTCCCGGCCCTGCCGGAAGGGACCCTGCGCGGCGACGAGCACGAGGGGCAGCGGGCCGATCTCCAACTCGGCTTCCTGCCGGTGCCGCTCTTCTACGAGCGCCACCGCCTCTGGTTCGACGGCCGGGACCGCGGAGACTGGCAGGCCCTGGCCGGCTTCGAGGGGCGCTTCGCGATCGGACCGGTGCCGGTAGTCGGCCTGCCCGAGCTGGAGCTGCGCGTCGGCGGGGCGCGGATCCTCGACGAGCCGTTCAAGGACGACAACCGCTGGTGGCTGATTACGGTCTGGCGCCCCTGACATCCTTGCCCGGAGGGGCAAAATCCCAGTAGGCCGGGGTCTCAACCCCGGCCGGGGTGGGGCCCTGCTGGTCTAGAATCTCTGTTTGCCGCTGAGCGCTGACCTGTGTCTGACCACCGCTTCATCCTCCGCCTCTCCGGCGACCTCTACACCAAGGCCCGGGACACCCGGCTGCGCTTCCTGCGGCGGCTCCACGCCAACCTGCGCGACGCCCTCTCCAGCCAGGGCTTCCGCTACCACCTGGAGCGCACCTGGAGCCGCTTCTACCTCGACACCTCTCACCCCGAGGCGGCCGAGGTGGCCTCCCGGGTGTTCGGGATCCAGTCGGTGTCCCAGGCCGAGCGCCGCCCCTGGCAGACACTCGACGACGTGGTGCGCCTCGGCGTCGAGATCTTCGCCCCGGAGGTGGCCGGCAAGACCTTCGGCGTGCGGGCCAGCCGGCGCGGCAAGCGCGACCGGATCCCGTTCAACTCGAACGCCGTCGAGATCGCCCTCGGCCGCGCCCTGCTGGAAGCCGCGCCGGGCTCGCGGGTCGATCTCGACGAGCCGGAGGTGCGGGCCTACGTCGAGCTGGAGCCGGGGTCCGGCCACTTCTTCCGCCACAAGGTGCGCGGCCACGGCGGCCTGCCGGTCGGCGTCGAGGGGCGGGCGGTCTCCCTCGTCTCCGGCGGCTTCGACTCGGCGGTCGCGAGCTGGCTTCTGCTCAAGCGCGGCGTCCAGCTCGACTACGTCTTCTGCAACTTGGGCGGCGCCGCCCACCGCCTCGGGGTGCTCAAGGTCATGCAGGTGCTCGCCGAGGGCTGGAGCCACGGCTACCACCCGCGCCTGACCGAGGTCGACTTTCAGGCCCTGTCGGACGAGATCCGGGCGAAGACCCTGCCGCGCAACTGGCAGATCCACCTCAAGCGGATGATGCTGCGGGCCGGCGAGGCGGTCGCCCTGCGCGGCCGGCGCGCCGGCCTGGTCACCGGCGAGGCCATGGGGCAGGTCTCCTCCCAGACCCTGCAGAACCTGGCGGTGATCTCCCAGGCCGCCTCGACCCTGCCGATCCTGCGCCCCCTGATCGGCTTCAACAAGGATGAGATCCTGGCCATCGCCCGGCGGGCCGGGGTCCACGACCTCGCCGCGGCGGTCAACGAGTATTGCGATCTGGCGCCGAAAAAACCGGCCACGCGGGCGCCGCTCGCCGAGATCCTGCGTGAGGACGAGGCCCTCGACCCCGCCCTCCTGGAGCAGGCCCTGGACGCCCGCTGCGTCTTCGACCTGCGGCGCCTGGCGCCGGAGGACCTCGCCCCGACCGGCCTGGAGACCGGCCGGATCGCGCCGGACGAGGTGGTCCTCGACCTGCGCCCGCTCTCCTCCTACCGCACCTGGCACTACCCCGGGGCGCTCCACCTCGACTTCCCGCGGGCGGTCGAGGCCTATCCCTCCTTCCCGCCGGACAAGACCTACGTCGTCTATTGCGAGGTCGGGCTCAAGAGCGCCCATCTCGCCGAGCGCATGGCCGCGGCCGGCCTGCGCGTCCGCTGCTTCGCCGGCGGCATGCGGGCTCTGATGGCCCTGGCCGAAGAAAGCCAGGTCCTCGACCCGGGCCTGCTCGCCCCCGCGGTGCGGGATTGAAAAATTCTTTTCCCGGACTGAGCCTCTCGCCGCACTACAGGAAGGACTGGAAGGGGCCCGATCTCTCGGTATCCCCGCATTTGAGCGCCTGCGGTCTTGCGGCCTGTACTGGAAAGACCTTATTCTCAAGTCAGTGCCGCTTCGGGAAGCTCGGCGGAGGGAGGGGCGCCTTGGAGATCAGGGCTTCGCGGGCTTCAAGCTTCGCGACCGGCCTTTCCTTTGTTTTGATCTGAGCTTCTTTGGGGGGAGGAAGATGTGCTGTCCGAGTTGAGCCGCGCTCGCCGGGCTCCGGCCCAGGAACCATCGGG
>DATAHG010000583.1:0-3647 GCA_036263295.1 Thermoanaerobaculia bacterium
ACCAGCCCCGGCCCCCGGGTGGCGGCGACCAGATCCAGATCGGAGACCGCGAGACCGGCGCGCTCCAGCGCCTCCGCGCTCACCGCCGGCCAGTTCGCCAGGTGCTCGCGCGAGGCGATCTCGGGAACCACCCCGCCATAAGGCCGATGCGCCGCGAGTTGGCTCGAAACCACCGACGAGAGCACCCGCCCGGCGCCATCCACCAGGGCGCAGGCGGTGTCATCGCACGAGGTCTCGATGCCGAGGACGAGTGGGGAGGGGATGGGTCCGGGCATGGGGGGAGTTTAGCCCGGCCCGAGCCAGTTCAGGGCCTGTCCCGGGGCCGCTCCAGCACCAGCTCTCCGCCGGCTGGAAGAGTCCCGTCCGAGCAGGTGGCGGTCGCCGGAAACGCGCCGACCCGGAACGCCGCCCAGGCTTCCCCGGTGCTCATCCAACAGACTGTGTATCTCCCTGGGGGGAGGTGGGGGGCAGAGAGCCGTTGCGGATCCGGATTGGGCTCTCCCTGGAGAGAGCTCCAGGCGCCCAGCAGAATGGAATCCAGGAATACACCGTTCACCGTGACCATCACCCGTTCCGTTTCGGGGTCCGAGTTGTCTCCGGAATCCCCGGGGACGATGGTGAGACGCCCTCCTACCGAGATCGCATTGAGCTGGAGAGGTTCGCTGGGGAGACGGTCCCAGCGCTGGGCGATGAAGTCAAAACCGGCCGGCATGGCCATCAGCAGCAAGTCGGTGGCACCGCCTGGGACGTTGACGCGGAAGCGACCCTCGACGTCGGTCAGGGCCTGGACCGACGTGGGCAGGGCGGCCGGGTTGTTGCGGTCGGGCGCCATGACCAGCACCTTGACGCCCGGGAGCCCGCTGCCCTGCGCCAGAATGACCCCGTTCAGCTCCCGCAGCTTTCTCAGAACCAGCTTGACCGGAGGGAGCGAGTTGCCTTCGGAGAGGTCCACCGCCAACTCGCTGGACTTGGCGCCGGCTTTATCGGCGATCAGGGTCACCAGCCCTTCCGAGAGGCCCTCCAGCTCGAAGCGCCCTTCCTCGTCGCTTTCCACGAAGCTGGGATCCAGGGTCTGGGGATCCATCGCCATGACCCGCGCCTTCGGCACCCGATCCCCTTTCTCGTCCAGGACCTCTCCGGAAATCCGGGTCGCCGGGATCCGGAGAGTGAGCCGGGCCGAAGTGGCTTCCGGGAGGGGCTTGACCGCTACTTTCAGGAGACGGCGCTCGACTTTGGGCGAGCTGGCATCGACGTCGATGTCCCATTCCCCTTCGCGCGGCAGCACCCCGGCGAACTCGCCGTCCCTGCCGGCTCGCAGGAGCACGCTGACCCTGCCGTTTCGTCCGCCAAACCAGAGGTTCGCCTCCAGGGGATCTTCCCCGAGCTCGACCGTCCCTTCTACCCAGACCAGCGGAAGGCGGATCTCGACCGGAGCGGTGCCGCGCTCCAGGCGAACCTCCTGCCAGGCATAAGAAGAGCCGTTGCCGTCCTGGACCTCGATCTCGTAGTCGCCGGGAGCCAGACCTTCCTTGACCAGGCGCCCCTGCTCGTTGGCCACGGTCTTACCCAGGGCGATGGTGCTACCCGGAACGGGGCTGCGGCCGAAGATGCCCACTTGCCATCTCCGGTTCCACGGATCGACGGGCGGATCCAGCCGGACCTCCAGAGGCACGGCCCGGCGCAGCACCAGAGGCTGCCGGACTTCGCTCTCGGAGGTCTCGAGCACCGAAACCGGATAGATCTCGGCGGGAGCCAATCCGGGCTGCTGAGCCGTGAGCCGGTAAGAGCCCGGCTTGGCCCCTTCGAAATGGAAGAAACCGCGCTCGTTGACCGTCGCGGAGAGCGTCAGCCCGGCCCGCCTCTCCTTCTCGTCTTCCTGGGCTCTGCCCATGCCGGAGATCATCGGGGCCAGCTCCACCCGGCAATCCTTGGGAGAGACCGCCGCATCCTCGGCCTCGACCCGTCCCACGACGGAGGCCCCGGGCTGCAGTCTCAGCAGACCGATCGGCAGGGTTTCACCACCTTTCACCCCGACTCCCCATCGGAAGTGGGAGACAAAGCCTCGGGCGCGCAGCCGCAGGTCGAGGTTTCCTTCGGGGATCCGGCAGGTCCAGCGACGGTCGGCGATGGGACAGGTCACCGAGTGCTCTCCCAGAGGATCCGCTTTGCCAGGCCGGGGGGAGGTCCGGAACCGGACGGTCAGCTCGGACGGGTCCTTCTGACCGGGAGGAACCTGGATCGAGCCCGAGAGGGTCCCCAGCGGCCACAGGTCGAGGTCAACTCCCGCGGGATCGCTCGACGAGCCTGCCGTCATCACCGGCCGGCTCCAGTACCCGTCCGCCTCCGCGGCGATCTGCCAGACCTGCGACGGTGGCAGATCGAGCCGGACCGGCCCCGGCACCTCGCCCCGAGCCTCGATGGGCTCGGCCTGCGCCTGCCCCGGCGCGGTCGAAGAGGGGACCGCCTGGACCCGGACCGGGACCGGCCGCTCCTGGCCGGCATGCGAGCCGCGCAGGACGAGGTGGACGTCCAGGGGCTCACCCTGAGCGGACGAGCCACCCCAGAGTCCCAGGAGCAGGATCGCGGAAGCCAGCCTCGTAGCGTGTCTCAAGGCGTGACGATGATGACGGTGCAAAACGTGCCGCTGACGACGCAGGGGCGCTCTTTGCAGTGGCAGTAACCCACCAGACCTTGTGGCAGCTCGGCGCAAAGCGCCTTTCCGAGCAACCACGAGCAGTCGTCGTAGCACTTCGGGCACTCCTCTGCCTGGCCGGCGGCGGGCAACAGAAAGAGCAGGGAGAGAACGACCAGGACGACCGGGAAGACACGACGTTGTACAGCCATGCATGGTCTCCTTCAATTTAGAGTCCGCTAATCATACTAGAGAGGGAGCCGGGTTGCTTCAATCCGTGACGACACAAGGAGAAGCGGAGAGGCAGCGCCGGGACATCGTGACCACATCCCGGGAGAAAGGGACGACATTTCCAGAGAAAGCGACGAAGTGGAAAGACATCGTGACAACGTCTCTTCGAGTCGTGGCAACGCGGAGAGACTCCGTCACGAAACATCGCCACTTTGTGACGGAACAGCCAAAGGCCGTGACAACGGGAAGAGACTCTCTGAAAACGCATGGAGAGATCGCGACGAAGTGGGGAGACGACGCCACAAAGTGAAGAGAGTCCGTGACGACGTCTCGGGAGATCGAGACGAGATCCAGCGATGGCGTGACCACGTGACCGGCGCCATGACGAAACGGCGAGAGAACGCGACGAAGTCCGGAGAGATCGCCGCAAAGGGTGGAGACTTCGTGACGGGATGGGGAGCGATCGTCGCAACGTCTCGGGGAGTTGTCACGGACTCCGCGGGGGTCGTCACGCTTTCCCGGCGGTAGACAGCCTCAGATCGGGATGGGGGGACGGGAGGGTTGGGGAGGGGGTGGCGCCCTCGGAGGAACCGTCCGGGGTCTTTGCCGTCCGGGGTTGAAACCCCGGTCAGGCTATCTGGCAGCATCAAAAGGAAAAACCCTGCCGCGGCAGGGTTTCATCCAAACGGAGCGGAGAGGGGACGATCAGCCGTTGCTGGCGCCCGTCTCGGCGGCGGCGGGCTGAGCCTCACCCTCGGCCTTCGGGATGTTGATCGGCTCGTAG
>DATAHG010000584.1:0-3060 GCA_036263295.1 Thermoanaerobaculia bacterium
GGCGGCATGACCGGGCCGCCGACGTACGGGATCACCTCCGGGTAGCGCTGCGGCCGCAGCATGGTGAGGAGGAACTGGCGGTAGGGCTGCGCCGCCGGGAAGACATAGGAGCCGGCCGGATAGACCGTCCGCCCCACGGTCAGCGGCGCCGTGGCGCGCTGCACCCGCACGCCGTGGCGCAGCATCAGGTCCACGAGCTGGGCCGCCGCCACCGGATCGCGCTGGTCGGCCGGCACCACGAAGGCATACGGCGGCTCCGTGGCCCCCCGCTGTACGGCTTCCCTGCCCATCTTGTAGAAGTTGCTCAGAATCGCCTCGCGGTACACCGCCGACGATTCCAGGAAGGCGCGGGTCGCGACCAGCTCGTACTCCACGATGTCGCGCAGGCGCCACCAGCCGCCCGGCCAGAGCGAGGGGAAGTTGGAGCGCCGGTCGTACTCCGGCAGCCCCTTGACGCCGCCGCGCAGCTCGCCCGGCTCGATGTAGATCGGCGTCGCGATGTCGGCGCTCGCCACCTCGGTGAGCAGGCCGGTGACGTTCTTCCACCAGGCTGTATTGCGGGTGCCACCCGGCCAGTAGCTGTCGAAGATCATGTTGCTGCCGACCCCCGTCTTGCCGGCCTCCTCCAGGCGCAGGCTCATGACCGTGCCCAGCAGGTCGGCCTGGCGGAAGATCAGGGAGTGGACGTCCGGCGCCAGCGGATCGGCCTGCGGCGGCACGAACATGCGCGGGCCGTTCGAGCCCATCTGGTGCTCGTCGAGGAAGACCTGGGGGAACCAGCGGTGATAAAGCACCTCGTTGACCGCCTGGGTCTCCTTCTGGGTCAGCATGTAGAAGTCGCGGTTGTTGTCGTGCCCGGTGTAGGGGTGGTAGAGCCAGGGCATCGGCCCCCCCTCGAAAGGGGTGCCGAGGTATTTGTTGTACCAGTCGATCACCATCACCTGGCCGTCGGGATTGATCGAGGGGATGACGAGCAGGATGGTGTCGCGCAGCCAGGCGAGCATCTTCGGATCCTGGGTGGTCGCGACGTCATGGGCGAATTCCATGACCATCTGGGTGGCGCCCACCTCGGTGGAGTGAATTGTGCAGGTGATGAGGGCGATGGTCTTGCCCTCGGCCATCAGGGCGCGGGCCTCCTCCTCGGAGAGGCCGTCCGGGTTGGCCAGGCGGCGCGAGATCTCGCGGTAGCGGTCGAGCCGCTTCTGGTTCTCTTCCGAGGTCATCACCGCCACGACCATCTCATTGCCGAGAGTGGAACGGCCGGCGGGCTCCAGCGTGATACGGTCGGAGGCGGCGTCCAGGGTCCGGAGATACTCCAGGACCTTCGGATAGGGCGCGAGGTGGCGGTCCTCCCCCACCCGGTGGCCCAGGAAGCTCTCGGGAGACGGAATCCCGGGACTGGCGGGGGCTCCCTGGGACGGTGCGGCTCCGGCCAGAACGGCGAGAGCCAGGGCGGCGGCGGTCAGCGAACGGGTACGCATGGAATCCTCCAGGTCGGTTCGAGCGCGAGGAGTCTATCGCAGGCAATGCGGCGGCCCTTTTCTTTGTTGTCATCCCTGGTGCAAACTCAGGTAACCGAGATGAGATCCAAAACAAGAAGAAACCTCTTCCTGACTCCGTGTCTCGCCTTGCTGCTCCTCTTCGCCCGGGCCGCCTCGGCCCAGGAGGGGATCGGCCTCGACGAGGAGTTCCACTACCAGTGGCAGCTCCGCAACTTCGTCGGCGCGATCGCCGGGCTGTTCCTGCCCAACCACGGCGAGGGCTCCCTCACCTTCAAGACCGGGCAGAACGGCCATCTGCGCAGCGAGCTCCTGATCACCTCCAAAGAGAGCAAGGCGGGCGAGTATTTCCGTTACGGCTCGGAGGTGGACACCCGGACGCTGCAGCCGATCCGGGCCTGGAGCTCCTACCAGTGGCGCGGCGAGGCCAAGTCGAAGAGCGAGGAGATCGACCGCGAAGGGGTCGTCGACGTGGCCGCCGGCATCTACGCCATCCGCCAGGACCCGCCGGTGCGCACGCGCAAGATGACGATCTGGTCGGACGGGCGGGTCTATCCCGTGGTGGTCATCCCGATCGGCAAGCCGGAGAAGCGCCGCCTGCAGGGCCAGCCCATCCAGGTGCAGCGCTACTCGATCCGCGGCATCTCCGTGCCCGGCCAGAACAAGTGGAAGGGGAAGATGGACCTCTGGCTCGCCAAGGACGGGGTCTCGACGCCGGTCGAGATCCTGATCTCCCGCAACCTGGCCGACGTCCACATGCGGCTGCAGTCGGCCTCCTGACCGGTTCTCGATCGATCTCCTGATCGATCTCCGTTACTATCCTCCTGGGTGTGAAAAGGTTGATCTTGGACAACCCCGAGGAGGAGAGGCATGAACCGCATCAGGATCGCTGGCACCGCCGTCACATTGGTCGCCGTTCTCGCTCTGGCCGGCTGCGGCAAGAAGGAGGGGGACGAGACCTACCGGCCGGGAGAGATGGAGAACCAGGAGAACACCGCCACCGCGGCGCCGGAAGACGACACGGCTGGCACGGCCGTCGAGACCCCCACGGGCATCGCGACGGAGACCGCGAGCGCCAAGCTCGAGGGGGCCACCGCCGGCGAGACCGGCACCGTCACCGTGGCCCAGGAAGCGTCCGGCGCCGTGCGCATCACCGCCGATGTCTCGGGCATCCCTGACGGTGCCCACGGCTTCCACGTCCATGAGAACGGCATGTGCGACCACGACGCGGCCGGCGGCAAGCACTTCACCAGCGCCAAAGGCCACTTCAACCCCACCGGAGCCGACCACGCCTGCCCGCCGACCACGCCGCGCCATGCAGGCGACCTCGGCAACCTCACGGTGCGCGGCGGCCGCGGCCACCTCGAGATCACCACCACCGACCTCTCCATGACCGGCGCCAACGGGATCGTGGGCAAGGCCCTGATCCTCCACTCCGGCGAGGACGACTGCAAGACGCAGCCGACCGGCAACTCCGGCGACCGCGTGCTCTGCGGCGTGGTGAACCTCGACGGCGCCGCGGGTAGCGCGACCGGCACGACGGCCCCCTCGGGCCAGTAGG
>DATAHG010000585.1:0-9697 GCA_036263295.1 Thermoanaerobaculia bacterium
AGTCTCGAGAGGTCGTAACGACCTCCCTCCATCTCGTCACTGATTTTTAGGGGGAAAGGGTTAACCGAGCGCGCGTTCGATCGCGGCTTGCAGGATCTGGAAGGTCACCGGCTTGACCAGGTGCTCCACGAAGCCGGCGAGGTGGCTCAGGCGGACGTCTTCCGGCATGCCGTAGCCGGAGAGAGCGATCCCCTTGAGACCGTAACGGTCCCGCAGCTCCTGCATGAGGTCGAGACCGCTGCCGTCGGGCAGGCCGAGGTCGCTCACCACCAGATCGAAGCGGACCGTGCTCGCCAGCTCCAGCGCGGTGCGGACATCGACCGCCAGGTGGACCTCATAGGAGAGATTGCGCAGCAGCAGCCCGGTGATCTCCAGGGTATCGACGTGGTCGTCGACCAGCAGGAGGCAGACCGAGGACTGCGCGGCGGCGGGCTCGGGGCGGGTCTCGGGCCGCTCCTCTTCGAGCGGCTCGTCGAGACCGTCGAGCTCGACCCGGAAGGTCGTCCCCCGTCCGGGGCCGTCGCTGTGGGCCTGCAGGGCGCCCTGGTGGGCCTCGATCAGGCCGCGGCTGATCGCGAGACCGAGACCGAGGCCGCCGAAGTGCTGGTTGATCTCGGGCCGCCCCTGCTCGAAGGCGTCGAAGATGCGCTCCAGCAGGTGGGGCTCGATGCCGATGCCGGTGTCGGCGATCTCGATCGCGACGCGGCCGGGGGAGGGGTTCCAGGTGCGGGCGACAATCCGTCCCCCCTCGGGGGTGAACTTGACGGCGTTCTTCACCAGATTCCAGAGCACCTGGTGAAGGCGGTCCGAATCCCCGCGCACGTGGCTGGGGGAGGCCGCCAGGTCGGTCTCCACGCGAAGACCCTTGCCGTCCAGCTCCGCGCCGCAGATCTGGACCACCTGCCGGATCAGGGCATGGAGATCGACCGGGGCGAAGCCGAGCTGGAGCTTGCCGTTGGCGATGCGCGTGAGGTCGAGGAGGTCGTCGATGAGGCGGGCCTCCAGGGCGACGTTGCGCTGGATCATGTCCAGGCTCGAGCGGAGAGCCGCCGGGACCGCGGGGTCCTTCTCCAGGACCGAGAGAGCGGCGAGCACCGGCGTGAGCGGGGTGCGCAGCTCGTGGCTGAGCACGGCGAGAAAGCGGTCCTTGGCCCGGTTGGCGGCCTCGGCGGCTTCCTTGGCGGCGCGCAGGTCGTCCTCGTCGCGCTTGCGCTCGGTGATGTCGATGCCGAGCCCGATCATGCAGGACGGCTCGCCGTGGGCGTCGAGGAAGACCTGGCCGCGTCCGGACATCCAGCGGACGCTGCCGTCCGGCCAGAGGACGCGGAACTCCATCTCATAGGGGGAGCAGGTCTCGACCGCCAGGGCGACCGTGGCGCGCACGCGGTCGCGGTCGTCCGGGTGGAGGCAGAGCAGGAAGTCCTCGTAGGTGCCGCCGAAGGAGCCCGGCGCCAGGCCGTGGAGGGGCTCCAGGTTGTCCGACCACTGGATGCGGCCGGTCCGGATGTCCCAGACCCAGGTGCCCATGCGGGCCGCGTCGAGCGCGAGGCGGAGCTGGCGCTGGCTCTCCAGCAGGGCCTCTTCCCAGCCCTGGCCATCGGACAGCAGGGACCCCACGGACCCCAAGAAGATTTCTTCCGTCATTCCGGCTTTTCTTGCGATGGGTGTAGCTTACGATTCGTGTTCGTCGGAGGGAACGGTGGCGGGCCTGGCGACGGTGACCCGCACGGTGTTGACGCGGTTCAACTGGACCTCCAGGACCTCGATGGTGAGCGGCCCGACCTCGACCCGGTCTCCGACCGCCGGGTTACGGCCCAGCTCGGAGAATACCACACCGCCGATCGTGTCTTCGTCGCGGTCGCTGATTTCGATGTCGAGCGCGGCTTCCAGATCCTCGATCAACATGCCGCCGGAGATCGTGTAGGCGCCGTCCTCCTCCAGGAAGAGCTCGGGGGTCTCGGCGTCGAACTCGTCCTGGATCTGGCCGACGATCTCCTCGATGACGTCCTCCAGAGTGACGACGCCGGAGACGCCGCCGTACTCGTCGATCACCGCGGCCATGTGGAAGCGCTCGGTGCGCATGCGGCGCAGCAGGCGGTCGAGCTCCAGGGTCTCGGGGACGAAGGCGATCTCGCGGGACAGCTCCTGGAGCGCGGTGATCGGCCGCTCGCGGCGGAACAGGTCCTTGATATGGACGACGCCGATGACGTGGTCGAGGTCCCCGTCGCAGAGCGGGAAACGGGTATGGCCGCTGCGCCGCGCGATCCGCAGGTTCTCGGAGAGGGTGCGGGTGGTCGACAGATAGACCACGTCCTGGCGCGGCAGCATGATCTGCCGGGCGAGGCGGTGGGAGAGCTCGAAGACGTTGTCGAGCAGCTCGCGCTTCTGCGGCGTCACGTGGCTGGCGTGGCTGGAGGCCAGGAGGAGGCGGATCTCGTCCTCGTCGTGGGCGTGCCCCCCCTCGCTCACCGGGGCGATGCCGAGCAGGCTGAGCAGGGCGTTGGCGGTGCGGTTCAGCACCCAGATCGCCGGGAAGGTGACCTTATAGAAGACGAACAGCGGCAGGGCCACCCACAGGGTCGTGCTTTCCGACTTGCGGATCGCGATCGACTTGGGGGCCAGCTCGCCGAGGACGATGTGGAGGATGGTGATGACCAGGAAGGCCACCGTCACGCTCGCCGAATGGACGAGCTGCGGGTTGGCGTCGCCGGTGATCCACCGGATGGGCGGCTCGACGATCCAGGCGAAGGCGGGCTGGCCGACCCAGCCGAGGGCCAGGCTCGACAGGGTGATGCCGAGCTGGGTGGCCGAGAGATAGGCGTCGAGGTGGCGGATCATGTGGCGCGCCACGCGGGCGCGCCGCATCCCCTCGGCCACATAGGGCTCGATCTGGGTCGGGCGCACCTTGACCAGGGCGAACTCGGCGGCCACGAAAAAGCCGTTCAGGACGACGAGCAGCATGCCGATGACCAGGCCCCACCAGCCGAGCTCGAGGGTCGGACCCGGGACGGACGAGGCGAGGGGAAGGGCTATGGCAGGGTTCATCGGGGCAAAGCTCCCTCAGGCGGACGCACGCCGGACGCAGGGCCTCTCTTCGGAGCCGGAAAACGGGGGCTGCTGGAGGCCGGGAGTCGGTGCGTGGTACTCGGAGGGTCTTGGCTCAATGCGATTCAGATCTTAACACAGGCGTTGATGCTCGGCCCTGATGCCCCGGGACGACCGTCCCTGGAGGAGCGCCGATTGATAAACCTCCAGGTAGGCGCGGCACATTCCCTCGAAAGAAAAGCGCTCTTCGACGCGCCGCCGGTTCGCCTGGCCGAGACCGCGGCGGCGCGCGGGGTCGGCGGCCAGCTCGGCGAGCCGGGCAGCCAGGGCCGTCACGGTCGTCCCGTCGGACCCGCTGGCGGCCGGATTGGTGGGGAGGGGGACGACCAGGGGGCTCTGCTCGGGCGGCAGCATGACCCGGACGTCGCCGACGTCGGTCGCCACCGCGGGCAGCGCCGCGGCCATGGCCTCCAGGAGGCAGACCGGCATCTGCTCGCTGTTCGAGGTCAGGGCGAAGACGTCCATGGCGCGGTAGTACGGCGCCGGGTCGGCCTGGTAGCCGGCGAGGTGGACGCGGCCGGCGAGATCGGGCGCGGCGGCGCGGGCGGTAAGGGCGGGCCGCTCCTCGCCGTCGCCGACCAGCAGGACGTGGACGCCGGGGGTGCGGGCGGCGGCTTCGAGCAGCCGCAGGTAGTTCTTGACCGGCCGCAGAGACCCGGCCGAGCCCACCACCAGGGCCTCCCGCGGGATCCCCAGGCGGCCGCGCAACGGCTCTCGCGAATCGGGGTCGGCCGGCGGGAAGGCGTCGAGGCGGATGCCGTTCGGGATGTGGCGCACCCGGCTTTCCGGCAGCTTCCAGACCTCGCGGGCGACGCGCTCCAGGCGCTCGGACGGCACCACCACGCAGTGGGCGGTGGGGAGGACGAAGCGGCGGGCGATGACGCGGCGGAGCTTGAAGGAGTCGGCCTCGTCCTGGTTGAAGCCCTCCTCGTGGTGGATCACCCGGCGCCCGGGCCGCCCTTTGCCGGCGATGCCGATCGCCTCGGCGAGGAGCATGTCGAACGCCCCCCAGTTGTAGGTCAGCACGAGGTCGGGGCGCTCGTCGATCAGCAGGCGGCCGAGACGGCGGGCGGTGGCGAACGAGCCGGCGCGCGGCGGGCTCGGCAGGAGCCGCACGTCCACCCCCGCCGGCAGCCGCTCGGCCGCGGTGGTGCGGCCGTCCATCGAAACCACCCCATGGCGGAAGGAGTCCCCGAAGGCGCCCATCAGCGCCACCGTCCGCAGCTCCGGCCCGGTGGGGACGAAGTTCGAGAAGACGTGGAGCAGGTAGGGTCGCCGCAGATCCGCCGCGGCCCGGCTCCCGCCGGTCTTGCCCGTCCGGTCCTCCCGCCAATCGATCATCCCACCTCCCGCGGCGCGTAGATCCGCACCGCCCTTTCGAGCAGGGTCTCGCGGTCCTCGACCGGCCGCCAGCCCAAGACCTCGCGCGCGGTGCGCGAGCTGAACTGCGGCGCGAGCGACCGGGACTTGAGGTCGCGGTAGGAGGGGAAGGTGGCGCCCGGGCGGCGGCCGGCCACCTTGACCATCCACTTGCCGATCTCCATGGTCTGGCTGAGCCAGAGCGGCCGGGGGTGGAAGTGGAGATCGCGGCCGGTCGCGCGGCGCAGCTCCTCGACGATCTCGCGGGCGGAGAGCGGCGCCCGGGTGCAGAGGTTGAGCGCCTGGCCGTCGAGATCGTGCCCCTCGTGGGCGGCGAGGCGCACCAGGGCGTCGGCCACGTCGTCGGCGAGGACGACCGGCAGGGGGGTGTCCCCCAGGCCCCAGCCCACGCAGTGGTTGTCCCGCACCCAGAGGCCGAAGCCCGAGTGCTGCATGGGGGTGCCCTCGCCGAGCACCACGCCCGGCCGCACGATCACCAGCGGGAGGCCGCGCCGGCGGTAGAGGTCGAGCAGGGCCTGCTCGGCCGCCATCTTGCCGCGGCTGTAGACATCGCGGCCGTCGGGCTGCGGGTCGATCTCCAGGGAGTCCTCCAGCAGACCCGTCGCGGGGTCGACGCTGGAGTCGGCCCCGGCGTAGAGGGCGGCGACCGAGGAGACGTAGACGAAGCGCTCCACTCCTTCGGCGAGGGCCGCCTCGGCCACCGCCACCGAGCCGCGGATCATCGAGCGCTCGACCTTCTCCCAGGTGTCGCCGCTGCCGGTCGCGAGATGGATCACCTGGCGGGCGCCTTTGAGCGCTTCGGCCAGCGCCGTGCCGTCCTCCAGGCTGCCGCGCACCAGGCGGAGCTTGCCGCGGCCGGCGGCTTCGAGCAGGGCGGGGGGGAGTCCGTGGGTGCGGCGGATCACCGTGGTGACCGGCAGGCCGCGGCCGAGCAGGCCGGCGACCACGCGGCGGCCGATGAAACCGGTGCCGCCGAGGACGACGATCTCGCCCGGGCGGGCCGGGCTGGAGACCGGGATGGCGGCGGGGCTGGGCTGCCAGGCCGGATCGTGGGCGAGGGCGGCCTTGGCGGTCTCCTCGCACCAGTCCAGCACCTCGGAGGCCTGGGTGCCGTCGGTCGGCAGCGGCCGGCCGGCGCGCAGGGCCTCATAGAAGGCCCGCAGCGAGCGGCGCATGCCGACGAAATAGGTGTCCTGGCGGCGCGTCAGGCCGAGGGTCGAGGCGCCGTAGCGGGCCGCCCCGGAGACGGCGTCCCCGGCCAGCGAGCGCGAGCGGCGCCAGCCGGCCAGAAAGGTGTTCCAGAACTCCAGCCAGGGGGTCTTCTCCTCGAACGAGAAGAGGTTGTGCCCGAGGTCGGCCTCGGCCGAGCCGTCGGTGCCGAGGACCTGCATCGTCCAGCGGTTGAAGCCCTGGCCGAAGGCGAGATAGATCTCCGCCGTGCCGCGCTCGCCGCGCGCCGCGACCAGCCAGCGGTCGTGGAAGATCTGCCCCGGGTGCAGCTCGCGCGTGCCGAGGATCGTGGTGTGCGCCTCTTTCACCTTGCCGATCAACGCGTGGAGCTGCGAGAAGGGGTGCGGCGCCTGCTCGAAGACAATGTTTTCCGGCGCGCGGAACATCCAGTGCGAGTAGTCCCCCGCCTCGAGCTGCGCGAGCGGCACCGACAGGCAGACCTGCACGTGCTCGACGCGGCCGAGGCGGCCGGAGCGCACGTGCTCCACCAGGCGCGTGAAGGCCGGGTGATAGATATTGTTGTGATTGACCCCGAGCGGCAGGCCGCGCTCATCGGCGAGGCTCTGCAACTCGCGCCCTTCGGCGCTCGACAAAGCGAAAGGTTTTTCGACCAGGACGCCGATGCCCATCTCCAGGAGCTGCCGGGTGACGGCGACGTGGAGGTCGGGCGGCACCAGGACGTGGGCCACGTCCACATTCAGGCCGGCCAGCTCGGCGATCGAGGCGACGGCGTTCGGCACGTTCCACTGGCGCGCCGCGGCCTGGGCGCGGTCGAGGGCCGGATCGCAGACCGCGACGGTCTCGACGCCCCCGAGCCCGGGCAGTTGGGACAGCTCGGAAAGGATTTCCAGGTGGAAATTGGCGACGTAGCCGGCGCCCACCACGGCGACGCGGACCGGCCGGCCGGGGCGCAAAGAGAAAGGTTTTCGCGGAGCCGCCGCCGGGGTCTTCCCCGGCGCCTTCTCCGTGATCACCGAAGGGGGAGCGAGATCAGAGACGGCCATAACCATACCTCCGGTTGAGCGGCCCCACCCGGTCTTCGATGACCGTCATCTGCTCGGGGGTGAGGGCCTGTTTCCAGCGCTCGTCGAGCCGGATCTCCGACGTGTTGGCGAGGCGCATGCGGTTGCCGATGATGTGCTGCTCGGCGGCGCGAAAGTCGCGCACGCCGTCTTTCGCGGGCACGCCGATGAATTCATAAACCTTTTGCAACATCTCGTCCGGCCGGGCGCAGACATCCTCGTGACGCAGGGTCATCCAGCGCTCGGCGGGGAAGTGGCTCTTCGCCAGCTCCGAGGCCGAGTTGTCGGCCACCCAGGAGTCGGCGGCCTCTTGCGGTCCGATCCCCAGATTCTTCATCGAAGAGTAGGAGACGGCGCGGCCGTCGCGGATCAGATGGATCACCTTCATGTCGAAAGCCGGGATGCGCTGCATGTAGACGGCGCGCTCCGGGCGTTTCGAGCTGTCGAGGAAGGTGCCGGCCCCCTTGATCCGGGAGATCACCCGCACGAGATCCTCGTGGCGGCGCAGCAGGCGGCCGAGCTCGCGCCGCGCCTTCGGCACCGTGCGCAGGCCGATCTCGCGGGCGGTCTCCAGAAGCCGGCCGCGCTGGACGGCGCGCAGGATCACGTCGGAGACCCCGCCGTCCGGGGCCCGGAACTCCAGGTCGGAGTCCCAGACGTCGAAGTCGTGGCCGCGCTCCTCCATGCCGCGGGTGACCTGCTGCCAAAAGGAGCAGTCGCGGATCGGGGTCTTGCAGGAGCACAGGAACTCCTCCGGGCTGGTCTTGGAACGGGGGGCGATATACAGCTCGCCGATGGTCGCGATCTGGGGATGGGCTCCCAGGAGAAAGGTCAGCAGCGTCGAGCCCGAGTAGCCGTGGCCCATGATGTAGACGAAATTGATCCGGTCGCTCATCGCTCTCTTTCCAGAATTTCCGGGTAAGACGCACCTGCGGCGTGCGCCGGCCGGAAGTGCAGAACGCATGCCATGGACCCGGTCAGGGGGAGGGACGCCGGGGAGGCGGTCCGTCGAAGCTGAAGAAGACCGCCTCGGCGTTTTTGAGAACGAAGCGGAAACCACGGCCGTCCGGGAGCTTGCGGCCGGTGCGCTCGTCCACCGCCCCGCGGACCGGGGCGGCGAGCCGGACCTCGATCGGCAGCTCGGCGTCCGGCAGTCCGACCGCACCGCCGCCGCCGGTGGGGCTGCTCGCGATCGGTACGTTTTTCAGCACGAAGACCAGAGTCTTTTCCGATTTCGCATCCCGCCGGGACCACGCCGTGACCTCCAGGGCCGGCGGACGGCGGCCGGTGGCGGGGTCCAAGACCTCGATCCAGGGGGCGACCCCGGCGGCGAGGACCGGCTCCAGGAAGGGGCGGCGCTCCGCCTCGCCCGCCACGCCGGCATTCCCCTCCTCCCGGTACTGCAGATAGCGCTGGGGGGAGAGGTTGAGGTAGACGGCGCGCCCCCGGCCCACCGGGCGGGAGGTCCCCACCGGCAGGCGCTTTTCGGCGATCGCATAACCCTGGGCGAGTTGGGGCGTGACCGTCGCGAAGAGGTCGCGGTAGCGCGCGAAGGAGTAGCCGGCGTCCTGGTCGGTCTCTACCCAGAGCCGGCCGCCGAAGAAATCGCGGTGGGTCTCGCGGCCGTCGTGCTCCACCCCGAAGAGGCGGTCGAGCGCCCCCCGGGAGCGCCCTCGGCCGTGCGCGTCGAACAGGCCGCAGGCGAAGTCCGCGATCACCGTGCCGCCCCCCTCGGCGAAGGCGGCCAGGCGGTCGGCCTCGGCCCGGGAGAGGGCGTAGCAGGCGGGCAGGATCACCACCCGGTACTGCCGGGGCACCCCGTGGGCGATCACCTGCGCATAGGAAAGGAAGTCGTACTGCAGGCCGGCGTCCTCGAGCATCAGCTCCCAGGCGCGGCGGACGTTGTGGGAGGTGCCGAGGCGGAAATCGGCGTTGCGGTTGGGCCAGGTCCGGCCGTGGGCCTCGGCGTCCAGCGCCCAGGAGACCTGGACGGAGGGGTGGGAGTAATAGATCGCGATGCCGTCGTGGATCCAGCGGGCTCCGGCCATCTTGGGACCCTGCACGCCGCCGAGTTCGCGCAGGGTCGCGGCGAAGCGCCCGAGCCAGGGGCGGGGGTGGCCGTCCGCCTCGAACCAGGAGTCGTCCACCCAGCCGATCATGCCGCGGTTGCCATGGGCGAAGTAGTGCCAGGCGAGCCAGGAGTCGGCGGCCGGCCCCCGCTTGTCGTCGTGGAAATGGGTGGTCACGCGGGGAATGTCCGGCGCCAGCGAGCGCAGGATCTCCTGGGAGGAGCCGAGGTCGTAGGCCTCGACGAACCGCAGCTTTCCGGCGAGCTTCGCCCAGTCGTATCCCCCCCAGGCGGACGGGCCCTGGGCGCCGACCAGGCCGCAGGGGGTGGCGGGGTCCTCTTTCTGGCAGTGCTCGACCAGGCCGCCGACGAAGCGGGCGAAGACCGAGTCGTTGTAGCTCAGGCGGTCGAGCAGGGGGGAGAGGTCGATCTCGGCGAGCGGCCGGCCGAGCTGGGCGCGGGTGAAATCGGGGGTGACCCAGCGCGCCTCCGGCACTTTGCCGTCCGCGGCGCCATGGACCCGTTCGAGCCAGCGCCGGTAGGCCGCGTCGTCGCCATTCACCCGCCAGACCGCCGGCCGGGCCAGCACCCCCCAGGAGGCTTCGTCGTCCAGGGCATAGGCCACCCGCAGGGGGCTGCCGCGGACCGCCTGGACGTTATGGGAGATCGTGGCTTCGAGCTCGCGCCGCAGGGCGTCGTCCAGCGGGCGGGGGCGGACCGCCCGCTGGTCGCGCAGCGCGGTATTGCCGGCATGGCCGGCATGGCCGGCATCGCGATCCTTGCCGGGGAGCAGGAAGAGCGCCCCCTTGCCGGCGGTGTGATCGTTATAAAAACGCAGATTCCAGCGCTCCAGCCATTCCAGCGGGCCTCGGCCGTGATCGGTCATGCCGCC
>DATAHG010000586.1:0-2227 GCA_036263295.1 Thermoanaerobaculia bacterium
AGGCGGTGCTCCTCGAAAAAGGCGATCTCGCGCGACTGGATGCGGTTGTAGGCGTCGAGCCGCAGGTCGTGCTGGACGCGCTGGGCGAGCCCCATGAAGCCGGCCTGGTACATCCACTGGAAGAGGCTCTCGAAGAAGAAGATGGCGACCGACAGGCCGGCCAGTACGACCGCCATCTTCCAGGGGTCCGAGGTGCCGGCGAGCGAGGCGATCCAGGCGGGGGGCTTGCCGCGCAGGGAGTCGATGACCCAGCCGACCAGGAGCGGCGGCATGAGGTCGAGCACCTTGTTGGCGACGCTCGCCGAGGTGGCGAGCGCGAACCGCTCGCGGTAGGCCTGGAGGTAGCGGAACAGGCTCCGCATCGGGCGCTGCGAAAGAGGAAGGCTGGAGCTTTGTGCTGCCGGAGAAGTCATCGGGGCTGGGAGTCTAACTCCTCTTCGCGAACATCCGCGCGTTGAATTCCCGGGTGCCGCCGCGCGGCACGCTCAGCGTCTGCCAGCCCTCCCCGGCCAGATGGCGGGCGACGAGCACGAGCTGGCCGATGTGGTAGGCCTGATGGGTCATCTGGCGGTGGATCGCCCGGATCACCGAGTGCGGCTCGGCCCGGATCAGGACGGTGCGGGTGAGGTCCTCCTCGCCGAGCGCCTGCAGGCTCTCGAACAGCCGGCTCCAGCCCTCCTCCCAGCGCGCCAGGAGGTCGGCCCGGGTCGTCCCCTCGGCGTGGAGGAATTCGGAATCGCGGTCGCGGTCCGGCTTCTCGCCGTCCGCGGTGAGGAAGTCGGTCCAGCGGGAACGCAGGTTCCCGGCCATGTGCTGGACCAGCATGGCGACGCTGTTGGCCTCGGGGTCGAGCTGGACGAACAGGTCCTCGTCCTTGACCTGGGCCAGGGCGCCGTCGGCGTTCTGCTTGAGCTTTTGGAACTGGAGGAGGGTCTCTTCCAGGAACAGGGTGCCGGGGGTCCGGGATGTCTCGCGGGTGTCGCTCGTGTCGCTCATCGGGGGAGATCCTCCTTCTTTCAGGCGGATCTTAGTCCCCCTCCCAGTCCCAGAAGAAGTCCTTGTTGGTGAGCGTGGGCTGCTCCTCCTGCACCGCGGTCTCGGCCTCGGCGAGACCCGCCGCGCGGTCCGCCGCCTTGACCTCGCCGCGGATGACCCCGAGCTGCTCTTCCAGCTCCTCGGTCTCGCGTTCCCAATACTCCGGGGTCCCGAAGTGCGGCCAGGCCTTGGGGAAGGCCGGATCGTGCCAGCGCTTGGCGAGCCAGGCGGCGTAGTGGATCACCCGCAGGCCGCGCAGGATCTCGATCAGCGGCAGGGTCGAGCGGTCGAACTCGCGGAACTGCTGGTAGCCTTCGAGGAAGATCTCGCGCTGGGCGAACGTCGCCGCGTCGCGGCCGGGCAGGGCCAGCCAGAGGTCCTGGACCGCCGGGCCGATCACCATGTCGTCGAAGTCCAGCACGCGCAGCAGGCCGTCGCGGAACAGGATGTTGCCGAGATGGAGGTCGCCGTGCAGCCGGTGGACCGCCACCCCGGCGAGGCGCTGGTCGGCGATGTCGGCGATGTCGAAGGCGGTATCGAAGTACCGGTTGCGCAGCGGCGCCGGCAGGGTATCGTGCTCGGCCAGCCAGTCCACGGCGTCGCGCACGTAGGTGTCGCCGTTGAGGCGCAGGCGGCGCTCGGCCGGCCGGCGGACCGCCACGGTGTGCATCCGGCCGACCAGCATCCCGAGGCGCCGGACGGCGGCATCGTCGAGCTCGTCCGGGGCACGGCCGCCGCGCCGGTCGGAGAGGCAGTAATAGATGTTGTCGATCTGGCGCAGCGTGCCGCCGTCCGGGAACGGCCGCATGGTGCAGACCGGCAGCTCGTCGGCCGCGAGATCCTCCAGGAACTGGTGCTCCTCGAGGATCTGCTCCTCGGTCCAGCGCCCTGGCCGGTAGAACTTGGCCACCACCCGGGTGCGGTCTTCCAATTCGACCTCGTAGACCCGGTTTTCGAAGGAGTTGAGCGGGTAGCAGACCGGATTGCACCGGAGGCCGCCCGCCTCGACCGCGGCCAGCACTTTCTCGGGAGTCAGAGAGAGAAACAGGTCAGTGGCGGCCACGGGCTGCATAGCGGGTCCAATGTAGCACGGCGGGGCACCCCCGCCCGGGAATTCATTCCAGGGTGAGGGCTGGTCTATTCTTCTATTACCCATGACCATCGACAGCCAATCCCCCACCCCCGATTTCAC
>DATAHG010000587.1:0-2582 GCA_036263295.1 Thermoanaerobaculia bacterium
GCCGTCTCGGTGCGGCGCTCGGCGCGCGCCTGCTCGGCGGCGCGCTGGGCCTCGCGCTGCCGGGCCAGGGACTCCTCCCGCGCCCGCAGGTTCTGCTGGTGCTCATCGCGGGAGATCCACTGGCCGTTCGAGAAGACGAAGCCGCGGCGGCGCATGGAATCCCCGTAGGAGATCCAGCGGTCCAGCTCCGCATCGAAGACGTAGCCGAGGCCGCGCATCAGCGGCTCCAGCCCGGCGAGGTGCGGGTCGATCCCGGCCGCCGTGAGGGCCGCCTCGCGGGCCGGGCGCTCCAGGCCGCGGGTCCGCGCCCAGGTCGCCAGGTCGAGCCAGTCCGCGGCGCGGATCTCGGGGGCCCGGCGTAACGTTTCCTTGCGGCGCAGCAGCTCGGCCAGGGCGGACTCGGACTCCACGACCTTGGAGACCTGCTCCTTGGGGAGGCTGACGGTCCCGTCGGCCGTGCGGATCCGCACGTGCGAATCGGTGACCTGGGCGATCACGTCTTCGAAGACGCGGCCGTTGACCAGGTAGACGTCATCCGCCTGCGCCGGCGACACGGCAAGCCAGCTCAGGAGGGGGAGAACGGCGAGAGAAGCTGGGATCTTCATGGCTTGATCCTCGAAATCATCTCTATGGTAACAAGAAAAAGGGCGGCCGGTTTCCCGGCCGCCCAGTGCGGACCCGCTCGGAAGCCCCGAGAGCTAGTCGCCCTCGAGAACCTCCTGCGGCAGGCTGCGGATCTCTTCCTCGCCGAACTCGAAGAACAGCTCCTCCTCGGTCTCGGGCTCCTGCTCCACGAAGTCTTCCGCCATGTGGAAGTCGTGGTAGTAGTCCATGCCCGTGCCGGCGGGGATGACCCGGCCGACGATGACGTTCTCCTTGAGGCCGCGCAGCATGTCCACCTTGCCGCTGATCGCGGCTTCGGTGAGCACCCGGGTGGTCTCCTGGAAGGACGCCGCCGAGATGAAGCTGTCGGTCGACAGGCTGGCCTTGGTGATGCCGAGGAGCAGCGGCCGGCCGATCGCGGCATTGCCGCCCGCGGCCAGAACGCGCTCGTTCTCCTCGCCGAACTTCCAGCGGTCCACCTGCTCGTCGATCAGGAACTCCGTGTCGCCGACCTCCTCGATCTTCACCGACCGCATCATCTGGCGCACGATCACCTCGATGTGCTTGTCGTTGATCGCGACGCTCTGCGACCGGTAGACCTCCTGGATCTTGTCGGTCAGGTAGCGCTGCAGCTCCTTCTCACCGAGCACCTGGAGAACGTCGTGCGGGTTGATGGCGCCGTCGATCAGGGGATCGCCGGCCCGGACACGCTCGCCCTCCTGCACGTTGATGTGGATCGAACGCGGGACCAGGTACTCGCGCACCTCGCCCATGTCGCTCTCGACCTGCACCTTGCGCATGCCCTTGTGGACCTCGCCCAGGTGGACGACGCCGTCGATCTCCGTGATGATCGCGGGCTCCTTGGGGCTGCGGGCCTCGAAGAGCTCGACGACACGCGGCAGACCGCCGGTGATGTCCTTGGTCTTGGTGGTCTCGCGCGGGATCTTGACCAGCGTGTCACCCGCGTGGACCTCGGCACCGTCCTGCACCACGAGATGCGAGCCCGACGGGAGGAGGTACCGCTTGTCGCGGCCGTCGTCGCCGTGGATCATGATGGCCGGCACCCGCTTTTCGTTGGCGGAGGCCTCCACGATGATCTTCTGCGACAGGCCGGTGACCTTGTCGGTCTCCTCGCGCACGTTCTCGCCCTCGACGATGTCCTGGAACTCGGCCGTACCGGCGATCTCGGAAAGGATCGCGTAGGTGAACGGGTCCCAGGTCACCAGCTCGGCGCCCGGCTCCACCGAATCCCCCTCGTGAACCAGGAGCTGCGAGCCGTAGGTGAGAGCGTAGCGCTCCCGCTCACGGCCCTTCTCGTCGGTGATGACGAGCTTGCCGCTCCGGTTGATCACGACGAGAGCGCCCTTCTTGCTCTCGACCGTGTTCACGTTGAGGAACTTCACGATGCCCGGGTTCTTCGAGATGTGCTTCGACTGCTCGGACACGCGCGAGGCGGTACCACCGTAGTGGAAGGTCCGCATCGTGAGCTGCGTGCCGGGCTCGCCGATCGACTGCGCCGCGATGACGCCGACCGCCTCGCCGATCTCGACCATGCGGCCGGTCGCCAAGTTGCGGCCGTAGCACAGGGCGCACACGCCCCGCCGCGCCTCGCAGGTCAGCACCGAACGGATCTTCACCCGCTCGATACCGGCCGACTGGACCGAGTTGCCCAGCGTCTCGGTGATCTCCTGAGCGACCGAGACGATCATCTCGCCGGTCATCGGATCGTAGATGTCCTCCTGGCTGACGCGGCCGACGATACGGTCGCGCAGGGGCTCCAGGATTTCGCCGCCTTCCATGATCGCCGACACCGTGATGCCGTCGATGGTGCCGCAGTCCACCTCGTTGATGATGACGTCCTGGGCCACGTCGACCAGGCGGCGGGTCAGATAGCCGGAGTCGGCCGTCTTGAGCGCCGTGTCGGCGAGACCCTTGCGGGCGCCGTGCGTCGAGATGAAGTACTGCAACACCGAGAGGCC
>DATAHG010000588.1:0-3065 GCA_036263295.1 Thermoanaerobaculia bacterium
GAGCTGGCCTCGTCCTGGGCCAGGGTGATGCCGCCCGCCTTGCGCAGGGCGAGCAGGCCCTCGGCGCCGTCGGCGCCCATGCCGGTCAGGATGACCCCGGCGGTCTCGCGCGGGCAGCTCTCGGCGCAGGACAGGAACAGCTCGTCGCAGGATGGGCGGTGGCCGCGGCGGGCCGGGGTCTCGGTGTCGAGCCGCAGCACGCCGCCCGGGGCGAGCAGCAGGTGGCAGCCCCCCGGCGCCAGGCGCACCGCGCCCGGCCGCGGCATCTCGCCGTCCTGGGCGAGGCGGACGTCGAGCGGGAACTCTTTGTTCAGCCAGTCCACGAAGCCCACTTCGAAGCCGGCGGCGATGTGCTGGACGATCAGGAAGCTCACCGGCGCGTCGGCCGGCACCTCGTCGAGGAAGTCGCGGATGGCGGCCGGCCCGCCGGTCGAGGCGCCGATCGCCACCCAGCGCAGCTCCTTGGGGGCCGAGGTGTCAAGGGCGGGCTGTGGCGGCGGCGCGCCGGACCGCTTGCGCGGCCGCCAGGCGGGTTTGGCCTGGGCCTCGGCCACCGCCCGCACGGTCTCCGGCAGGCTGTCGGCGAGCTGTTGCCAGCTCGGCGTGTCCTCGGGTTTGGGCAGGACTTCCAGGGCGCCGCGCTTGATCGCCTCGAAGGCGGTCTGCATCTGGTTGCGGTTGGCCCGCGAGGAGAGCACCACGATCGGGGTCGGCCGCACCGCCATGATGCGCTCGGTGGCGAGGTAGCCGTCCATCACCGGCATCTGGATGTCCATCACCACGACGTGCGGCTGGAACTCCATCACCGCCTGGACGGCCTGGGAGCCGTCGGTCGCCTCCCCCACCACTTCGATGTCCGGAGTCTTCGAGAAGAAGCGGCGCAGGACCGCCCGCACGGATGGCGAATCGTCGACAAGGAGCACGCGGATCATGGCAACGCCCTTCCGGCACCATCGAGGGCGCTGCGAAAAACGAGCAGGGATGAATCGAGTCGGTACACCAGATCAAACACCATAGGGCGCGTAGACTACCGCCCGCCGAGCCGGCGCACCAGATCGACCAGCTCGCCGGCGTCGAGGCTCTGCTTGGTGAGGTAGGCGTCGGCCCCTACTTTGAGGCCGCGCAGGCGGTCCTCGGGTCGGTCGCGGGTCGAGACCACGATGACCGGGAGCTGCGCGAAGTGCTCCATGCTGCGGAGCTGGGCGGTCAGCTCGAAGCCGTCCATGCCGGGCATCTCGATGTCGGTGACCACGCAGTCGAAAGGCTCTTCGGCGAGGCGGGTCAGCGCCTCGCCCGCGTCGCTCGCGGCCGAGACCAGGAAGCCGGCGTCTTCGAGGAGCCGGCGTTCCATTTCGCGGGTGACCAGGGAGTCGTCCACCAGGAGGACCCGCACCCGGTTGACCGCGACCCGCTCCCGCGACACCGGCAGGGCACGCAGGTATTCGCGCTGGGCGAGGACGGTCGGCGACAGCACGCCCACCGGGTCGCCCGAGGCGAGGAGGGCGATGCCTTCGAGCAGCCGGTCGGTGCCGACCCGCCGGGTGAGCGGCCGCACCAGGACCTCCTGCTCTCCCTCGACCGTATCGACCGCGAGCGCCAGCGGCTGGCCCGAGATCACCCCTTCGAGGAGGATCGGGTTGCCGCCGTCCGGCTGGCCGTAGAGGCGGGCGAGAGGGACGAAGGGGACCAGGCGGTCGCCGACACGGGCGAGGCTGCGGCCGTCGCGCTCGACCACGCTGCCGGGCTCGAGACGGCCGGCGCGGCGCACCACGGCCGAGGGGAGGCCGAGGCGGAGCTGGCCGACCCGCAGCAGGAGCACCTGCTCGCCGCGCCGCGCGACCGGCACGTCCACGGTGAAGCGGGTCCCCTGGCCGGGCTCGGAGTCGAGCAGGATCTCGCCGCCCACCCGGTTGACCACGGTCGCCACCACGTCGAGGCCGACGCCGCGGCCGGAGATCTCGGAGACGTTCTTGCGGGTCGAGAAGCCGGGCGAGAAGAGGAGGCGGAAGGCGTCGGCCCGGCCGAGGGTGGGGGCGCTGACCGGATCGACCAGCCCGACCTTCACGGCCTGGCGGATGACGCCTTCGACATCGACGCCGCCGCCATCGTCGGAGATGACGAGGCGGACCCGCGGCCCCTCGGCCGAGGCGCGGATCTGGATGCGGCCGGTGCGCGGTTTGCCGCGCGCCTCCCGCACGTCGGGGGGCTCGATGCCGTGGTCCACGGAGTTCCGCACCAGGTGGATCAGCGCCTCGTCCAGCTCGCGGGCGATGCGGCGGTCAAGGCGGGTATCTTCCCCTTCCAGCTCGACCTCGACCTCGCGGAAGAGGGAGCGGGCGAGGTCGCGGGCATAGCGCGCCAGGGAGGTCATCGAGCCGCGCAGGGGCTGGAGCTGCAGCGACAGCATCTTCTCCAGTTGCTCTTCCGAGGCCCGGATGAGCCGGCGCTGCCCCCCTTCCAGCTCGACCGCCACCCGCCGCAGCATGGTGGCGAGCACGGCGAGCACCTGGGTGGGCTGCGGCTCGTGCAGCCCCTCTTCGGCCAGGCGGGCGAGGTCGTAGATGCGCTCGACGATCGGCCGGGTGGCCATCGCCATGATGCGCACCTGGGTCGCCCGCTCGGCCACCGCGTCGAGCGACGCGGTATCGACCCGGATGTCGCCCGAGGGCGCCGGAGCCGCCGCCGGAGCGCGGCTCGCCGGGGCGGCCGGGGTGACCGGGGGAGGCGAGGCCGGGGGCGGAGCGGGGGGGGTTGGGGTCCTTGGGGGCGGGGTCGCCTCGGGCGCCGGCTCAGGGACGGGAAGAACCTCAGGGACAGCCAGGACTGCGGGAGCCGCCGGGGGTTCCGGCTCGGGCGCGGCCGGGGCCTCGGGCTCCTTGAGCAGGGCGAGCAGCTCGGGATCGGTCTCCGGGTCGTCGCCGCGGGAGACGACGTCCACCATGGCGGTCAGCTCGTCCACCACGCGGGTGAGGAGCTGGATCATGCCGGGCGGGGCGGCGTGCAGGACCTCCTCGGCGGCGTGGGCGAGCTCGGCGAAGGGGCCCAGGCGCAGCATGCGGCCGGCG
>DATAHG010000589.1:0-3240 GCA_036263295.1 Thermoanaerobaculia bacterium
GATTCCGGCCAGCTTCCACAAGAACGGCACGGTGGAGCTTTACGTGGTCGCCACCGACCTCTCCGGGCACGAGGGCTTCTACGGCAGCCCGGGCAGCCCGAAGCAGCTCAAGCGGTCGTCGGGCTATACACGGTTCTGAGCCGCGGACCGTTTTTCGTCAAAAAACGGCTGCTCTGATGCAGGTCAGCGTTGTTTTGACGCGAATCGTCGCTCGGCTCTACCGGCTGAGCAGCGGCAGACGCCCGATCGAGGCGTCCGCGAGCCGGAGGGCGCCTTCCTTCTTCTCCTCGTCCTCGGCCGGATCCTTTCCGACCTCGCCGGGGTTCCGGAAGAGGTTCGATTCCAGGTTGTACTGCCGCGTGTAGAGGGCGTGATAGCGGCCGCCGAGGGCGAGCAGCTCTTCGTGCCGGCCGCTCTCGACGATCTCGCCGTGCTCCATGACCAGGATGTTGTCGGCCCGCCGCACCGTCGAAAGGCGGTGGGCGATGACGAAGGTGGTGCGCCCCTTCATCAACTCGGTCAGGCCCTCCTGGATCGCGGCCTCGCTCTCGCTGTCGAGCGAGGAGGTCGCCTCGTCGAGGATCAGGATCCGCGGGTCCGACAGGATCGCCCGGGCGATGGCCACGCGCTGGCGCTCGCCGCCCGAGAGCTTGACCCCGCGCTCGCCGACCACGGTCTCGTACCCTTCCGAGAGCTTCTGCACGAAGTCGTCGCAGCGCGCGATCACCGCGGCCCGCAGCACCTCCTCCTCGGTGGCTTCCGGCCGGGCGTAGGCGATGTTCTCGAACACCGTGCCGTCGAACAGGAAGTTGTCCTGGAAGACCACGCCGAGGTGCGAGCGGTAGTCGTGCAGGCGGAGCTTCGAGAGGTCGCGGCCGTCCACCAGGATCTGTCCCGAGGTCGGGCGGTGGAAGGCCGCGATCAGGCCGATCAGCGTGCTCTTGCCCGAGCCGGAGGAGCCCACCAGCGCCGTCGAGGTGCCGGGCTTCGAGACGAAGGAGATCCCCTTGAGCACTGGGGTGTCGGGCTTGTACTCGAACCAGACGTCGCGCATCTCCACCATGCCGTCGATCGCGTCGATCGGCTCCAGGGAGGCCTCGGCCTCGTCCTCGGGGTGCTCGTTGCGGATCTCGCGGATGCGCTCGAGGCCGGCGAAGGCCTCGGTGAGCTGGCTGCCGATGTTGGCGATCTGCACGACCGGCCCGACCAGCATGGCGAGATAGAGGGTGAAGGAGAAGAAGTCGCCGATCGTCATCCGCCCGGCCAGCACTTCGCTGCCGCCGACCGCCATCACCGCGGCCCCGATGCCGCCCAGCAGCAGGCTGGAGGCGCCGCCGATCATCGACATGCTGGTCATGGTGCGGGCGACGTTGCGGAACAGCCGGTGGGCCCCCTTGGCGAAGACCAGGGCCTCGCGGCGCTCGGCGCCGTAGGCCTTGACCACCCGCACGCCGGAGAATGACTCGGTGAGCCGGCCGGAGATCTCGGCGTTGATCTGGGAACGCTCCTTGAACAGGGGGCGCAGGGTCTTGAAGGCGTAGCGCATCACGAACGCGAAGAGCGACAGAATGCCCAGGGCGATCAGGGTCAGCTTGGCGTTGATATAGAACAGAATGCCGAGCGCCAGGACGCCGGTGACCACGCCGCCCACCATCTCGACCAGACCGGTGCCGACCAGGTTGCGCAGGCCCTCGGCGTCGTTCATGACGCGGGCGAGGAGGGTGCCCGACTTGGTCTGCTCGAAGTAGCCCACCGACAGGCGCCCGACGTGGCGCTGGATGCGGCGGCGCATCTCGGTGATCGAGCGCTGGGCCGCCTTGCCCAGCACCTGGGAGAGCGCAAAGGCGGTGAAGGCCTGGATCAGGGTCGCGCTGGCGGCGATCGCAACCAGCACATAAAGCAGCTCCTGGCGATGCTTGCCGATGACCTCGTCGACCAAGAACTTGCTGGTGCCGGGTAGGACCAGCCCGCAGAGCCGGTTGATCGCCATGAGCCCGAGGCCGAGAGCCAGGCGCCCCTTGCGCGCCTTCACCAGCTCCAGGGCATCGCGCAGGACGACCCGGCCTTCCAGCTTCTTGCGTTCACGGGCTCCCGGACCCCCGGGGCCGCCGGGGCCCGCGCCGGGGCCGCCCGGAGTCGCGGACTCCCCCTTGGCGCCACGCTGGCGAGAAGAGACAAGACCCCCGTAGAGGCCGGAGCGGGCCACCCGGGTGCCGGAACCACCACTTTGAAGATTGACCATGAAGAGAGCATACCTCCAGAGAGGGACCGGCTATTCCCGGCCCCTCTGAAGGTTGAGTGCTCCGAGACCGCCTTTACCGGTCCCGCAGGTCGCGGGAGCGGACCCGGAGGTCCTGGTCGAGGACCAGATCGACCGTGGCGCCGTCGGGGACGACGACCTCCTCGCCGGGGGTGCGGGAGGCGATCACGGCGCCCGCCGCCGCGCCGAGGATGGCGCCGACCAGGGTGCCGCGCGAGCGGTCCCGGCCGCCCAGGACGCGTCCCAGAATGGCGCCGCCGGCCGCCGCGCCGCCGATCGTGGCCGCGTCGCGGCCGGTCTCATTGCGCCCCTGGCGCAGGAACGAGGCCTGAATCGGCACGGTGGCGCCGGAGGGGAGCACCAGGTCGGTGAAGCGCAGGGTGAGCTTGGCCTGGCCTCCGATCTTCTTGAGCGGCACCGCCTCGGACACCTCGCCCAGCACCTCGGAGCCTCTGGGGATCACCACTTGGCCGTCCTGGGTGATGTCGGACATCACGCGGGTGCGGAAGGTGTCTCCCACGTGGTTGCGCGCGCTGGACAGCCCTTCGCTGAACTCGACGTTGAGGACGGTGCCGGACGGGACCGTCGCGCTGGTCGCGGCACGCTCTTCCGGCTCGGGGCGCTCTTCGCGCGCCGTCTCTTCGGGCTCGGCCGGCTCGGCGGGGGCGGTGCCGCGGGTGCCAGTGTCGGCGTCCGGCCGCTCCGCCGGGCGCTCGGCCCGTTCTTCCGGCACCGGCCGCGGGGCCGGACGGGGCGTCTCGGCGCGGCGCGGCGGCGCGGCCGGCGGCGGCGTGCGGGTCTCGGCGCGCTGGCGCAGCTCGCGCTCGCGGGCGTCGAGTGCGGCCTGGCGCTCGGCCACCCGGCGCTCGCGCGCTTCGAGGTCGGCCCGCTCCTGCTCGCGGGTATCGGGCTCCGTGGGCTCCGTGGACGGCGCATCGATGTCGGTCGAGCGCGGCGACTGGAACTCCTCGCTGTCCGGC
>DATAHG010000590.1:0-2278 GCA_036263295.1 Thermoanaerobaculia bacterium
ACTGCCGGGCCATCAGCCGGTCGAGCATCCGGATGTGGTCTTCCTGCCGGCTGATGAAGCCGCGGATCAGGGACTGCACATCCGGCGTGAGCGAGGCGTCCTGCAGGGCATCCTGATAGTCCTTGAGGCCGTGCTCCTCGCCCTCCTTGAGAGCCTTGAGAGCGGCGGCGTTGCCGAAGAGCTTGGCGGTGCCTTCGACGGCCTTGGCGAACGAGCCCCAGGGGCCGGAGCCCTCGGAGGGCTTGCCTCCAGAGCGCTCGATATGGTGCCAGAGGACGTCGGCCGCGTCGCGATGATCGCGCTGGATGGATCGTAGCTCTTCGACGCCCGGCTCGTTGTTGTCCCGAAGCTGGTCCAGTCCCTGACGGTAGGTTTCAATCGCCGACATCTCGCCCCTCAACAGGCTGTTGAGGGTAGTCAAATCTGTGGTCGTGGTCTGCATGGTGCACTCCTTTCGTGTCCGGCGATTGAGGAGTGCAAGGGGTGTGCCGTGATTTATTCCTGCTTCCCCCACGTCGCCGTATACGGGTCGTAGCGGCACTTCGAGGGCTTCGAATAGAGGTCCTCGGGGTTCTGGATATAGGCCCGGCAGTCTGTGCAGATGTAGCGGAACTCGCAATCCTTGCAGATCTCGATCTGGTCCTTGTTGATCGACCAGAGGGCGGTGAAATCACGCTGGGCGAGGGCGCTGTGGAGCGAGACCTCGGCGGCGTTGCCGAAAGAGCGCGGCAGGGAGGGGCAGTTGCGGATTTCGCCGCGGGCGTCCACCGCGATCTTCCGGTTGAGGCAGGTGTTGTGCTTCTGCCCCTCGGTGAAGTGGCCGATGTTGATCGCGAAGAGGCTCGGGTGGACCTGCCCGCAACAGGCCGGCGAATCGACGACCTGGGGGCTCAGCACGATCGCGGCGCCGCTCGGGGCTTTCCCTTTCCAGCTCCCCGGTGCGCTGTGGACCTGCACCTGGCTCACCCGGGGGAACTCGGCGCAAAGCCGCTCGATCTCCTCCCGGGGGATCTCCGGAGAGTAGGGGAACAGCAGCTCGATCGACCGGAGGCGGCCGTAGCGCGCCGCGTCCAGGATCCGCCAGAGATCCTGTGGGCCGCAGGGGGCGAAGAAGCGCACCTGCAGCGCCTTGCAGCCGAGGTCGTCGAGCTGGGCGAGGATCGCCGGCACGTCGTGGTGGGAGCCGGCGTCGAAATCCAGCAGGGCATTGGTGATCCGCTCGGGCGTATCCCAGGCGAGGTCGAGGTCCGGGAAGCTCGCGGGGTCCTCGTCGCACCAGAACCCCATCTCGTTGTCGATCAGAAAGCGGAAGTACTCGTCGATTTCCTCGTCGTACTCATGCTCGTAGAACGCCTGGATCTCCTCGACCGTCTTGCCCGGGTGCTCGGTAAGGATCTCGTAGAGGCCGCCGGGGATGAACCGCACGGCCTGGCGCTGCAGGTCGCAGATCACGCTGCGCTTCGCCCCCTGGACCGGGACGCAGCCGGCGAAGAGCCGGAAGAGCATCAGTCCCCCTCCGGCACGAGGCAGCGCGAGACCGGCTTGTGGAAGGGGCGGCAGACGAACCCCTCGGAGCGGTAGAACCGGCTCTCGGCCAGGCGCCGTGGCGGCCCCTCCTCGGCCGGCACCCCGACCGACAGGCGGTAGTTCACCGGGACGACCTCCTTCCCCTCCTCCGACAGCCGCTCGAACAGCGAATCCTTCTCGGTGCTCTCGGCGCTCTCGTCGGGCTCATCGCTCATGAGATGCCTCCTCCGGCCCGGCGGATCAGCGCCTCGGCGACCTTGCGTTCCAGGAAGTAGTTGCAGGGATGGGAGACCATCCCGAACTGACCGATCGGGTTGACCTCCAGGAAGACCAGCCGGCCGTCGGGGGCGCGGAGGAAGTCGAGCGAGCCGGTCTCCAGGCCGAGATCCCGCATCAGCAGCCCGATCTTCTCCTCGACCTCGGGCGCCAGGCGGTAGGGGACGGTCCGGTTCGGCCGCTTCTGGTTGTAGCGCCGGAAGTCCACCTGGGTCTGGGCGTCGAGCTGCGAGAAGATCGCCATCGAGTGGCAGGCGCCGTCGAGATAGAAGACGCGCAGCTCGTACTTCTTGTCCACCGCCGCCTGGAAGAGCGAGGGGAAGAAGCGGTCGGGCAGGGCGGCGATGTCGTCCGGCCCCACCTCGGCGGTGTAGAACATGTAGACCCGGTCTTCCAGGGGGAAGTAGTCGGCGTCGCCGATGCACTTGGTGATGATGCGGCCGTGCTCGCGGGCGAAGCGCTCCAGCTCGCGGCG
>DATAHG010000591.1:0-1692 GCA_036263295.1 Thermoanaerobaculia bacterium
CCTGGTTCGACCGCCTGACCGAGCAGGGGCGGCTGGGGACCAAGAACGGCAAGGGCTTCTACCGCTACGAAGGGCGCGAGCGCAAGGATCCCGACCCCACGGTCTACGGCGCCCTGGGCCTGCATCCCAAGGCCCTGGACCCCGACCCGGGCACGATCGCGGACCGCATGGTCCTGCCGATGGTGAACGAGGCCGCCCGCTGCCTGGAGGAGGGGGTGGTCCGCACCGCCGGAGACCTCGACCTGGCGATGATCTTCGGCACCGGCTTCCCCCCGTTCCGCGGCGGTCTCTGCCGCTGGGCCGACCAGGAAGGGCTCGACTCGATCCTCGCCACCCTGGAGCGCCTGGAGAGCGCCGTCGGAGACCGCTTCCGACCCTCCCAGGCCCTGCGCGCCACCGTCGAGGCCGGCGGGTTCTACGCCCGGTTCGGCGGGGATTAGGCCGGCACCAACTTTGTAGTACCCGGGCAGCGTCGGAGGAATCCGACTTCAAGCCCCGGATACCCCAACGCCGGTCTTTTGCATCAAAACAACCCATCCTGGAGCCCGGCAGAGTTTTTCTGATGCAGAGCATCGTTCTTTTGCAACACGGCAACTCTGCCCGTATACCCGGCAGACTTGTTTTGCTGCAAAACACCCTTCGTGGGCAACCGGGAAGGCTTTGCCCGGTTGCCGAGCAAGGTTGTCCTGCTGCAGATCAACCTTCGCCAGCTCCTGAGCAGAGCTTTTTTGATGCAAAGCAACAGATCTCTGCTGCCGAAGAGACTCTGCCGAGTCACCCGCGAAAGGTTTTGTGATGCAAAACAAGGCTTCCGAGCCTCCGGCATCTCTTGCCGTGTGCCGGGAGAAGTCTGCTGGGGTCCTCGCAAAGGCTGCCGGGCTCCCCGCGAAGACTGCGGGGGCTCCGGCAAGGGTTTCCGGCATCCTGGACAGGGTGTCTGCCCTCCCCGACAAAGATCACGAGGTGCTGGAGGGAGGAGCTGGCATGCCGGCGCGGGCATTCGCCTTCCGCAAGCGCCCCTGGCACAGACCTTGAAATTTGACTCCCCGAAGCGCCCCGAGACCGGCGATCCGTGCCGGTCCGGGGCCGTCATCGACCTCTGGAGAGGTCAGAAAGGAGTCGAACATGGTCGACTTCCGTAACGAGAAGAAGAAGTTTGGCGGCGCCACCGCGCTGCTGTTGCTGCTTGCCCTCTTCGCCGGCTGCGCCTCCTCGGGCCGCCAGCCTTACCAGACCCGCCGCGACAAGACCTGGAAGGGGGCGGGGGCCGGTGCGGCCGTCGGTGCGGTCGGCGCCGTCCTCGCCGGGAAACGGGAGGCGGACGAGATCCTGGCCGGCGCGGCCATCGGCGGCGCCATCGGGGCCGGCGTCGGCGCCTACATGGACGCCCAGGAGGAGAAGATCGCCCGCATCCCCGGCACCACGGTCGAGCGGGTGGACGACCGCACCCTGCTGGTCCACTTCGAATCCGATGTCCTCTTCGACGTCGATTCCGCGACTCTGGACTCGGACGGCCGCATGACGCTGGAGGACGTGGCCGCCGTCGTCGGCGAGTACAAAAAGACCGCCGTCGTAATCCAGGGCCACACCGACTCCACCGGCAGCGAGGAGCACAACCAGGAGCTCTCGGAGCGGCGGGCCAAATCGGTCCAGAACTATCTGGTGACCCGGGGCGTCGATCCGGACCGCCTC
>DATAHG010000592.1:0-16742 GCA_036263295.1 Thermoanaerobaculia bacterium
GGGTTGGATTTTGAGGATCTACCCCTGGTCTAGGGGAATTTGGTTGGATCAAAAGAGGGCGAGATCATGTATGATCTCTCGAAACAAGGCAGGATTGAAGTTGGCTGGTGGGAGCCTCCCCCTCGGTGGTTCTCCTGTCTGCCCTATATCTATTGCATGCGCCGTGCCATGCTCCGCGCCATGCAGGGTGTCATACCCGCGCCAGCTCGATCTCTCCTCCGGCTTTGGCTTCACACCGATCGATTCCAGAAAAAGCAGGGCCCAAAAGCAGGACATCCCGGCACCGAGGTGCCGGGATGTAACGGGGGAGGTCCCGTCTTGGGTTGGCTTTTGTGGCTCTACCCCTGTTGCAGGGGAATTAGGTCGGATTCAATAGAGGGTGAGATCCAGAGATCTCGCAGTTTGGCAGGATTGAAGTTGGTTGGTGGAACACTCCCCTCGTTTCTCTGTCCTGTCTGTCTCTCGTTCTCTGCAACAGCCGTGCCCGCTTCTTCATTCCCCGCGGAAGTCGGCCCGTCTGCGTTCGAAAAAGATGGGGAGCGGGAGAAAGCGGAAGCCCCTGGGCCGTAAAGCCCAGGGGGGAGGTTCCAGGGGGTTGGATTTCTTGGCTCTGCCCGGTTCAAGGAGCAGAGGAAGGAGGGCGAATCGAGGAGAGATCGGGTAAGATCTCCGAAGGCAGGGTGTTGATTGGTTGGAACCTCCCCCCTTCACGGCTACTGAGAACTGCTCCTCCTTCATTGCAAGGGCCATGCCGACCTTGGAAAACCGCCGGCTACAATCCCTCATCTCTCGACAAACAAAGAGCTTGAGCCCTTCCGCCCGGAGCGCTCCGCGGCCGCCGTCAAGCTCGTTTTTCGCGGCCGGTCCGGGCTCGGACGTTACCTTTGTTCAATCGGTCCTGTTCCCTCATGGCATTTCTGCAATGCGTCTCTCAACTAGCCGAAATCATGCCCTCGACCGTCCTCTCTGACCCGCAGACCATCGGCTGGAAGGAGTATCTGGACCTGCCGGAGCTGGGGGTTTTCCGCATCAAGGCCAAGGCGGACACCGGCGCCCGGACTTCCACTCTCCATGTTGACTCTTTTACAGTCCTCGAGAAAAAGGCGGACGGGACCGGCCTGGCCGAGGTGGTGGTGAGCCCCGACCGGCGCCGCCCGGAGGAGCGCGTCACCGCCCGGGTGAAAGTTTTGCGCTACCTGACCGTGCGCGATTCGGGGGGCCACCCCGAGCTCCGCCCGTTGATCGAGACCGAGATGGTCCTGGGGACGGTGCGCAAGCGGATTCGCCTTACCCTGACCGACCGTTCGGGCATGCTCTTCCGTATGATCCTGGGCCGCAAGGCGCTCGAAGGGAGCTTCCTGGTGGATGTCTCCCGCAAGTACCGGCTGCGCCGCGCGAAGAGAGAGAGACCGGCCAAGATATGAAGATCGCGATCCTGTCGCGCAAGCCCAGCCTGTACTCCACCTCGCGGCTCATCGAGGCCTGCCGGCAACGCGACGCCGAGGTCTCGGTGCTCGACCCGTTGCACTGCGTGGTCAAGGTATCGAAGAAGCGCCCCGAGGTCTTCCATGAGAACGAGCGCGTCACCGGCCTCGACGGCGTGGTGCCGCGCATCGGCGCCTCGATCACGTTCTACGGCCTGGCGGTGCTGCGCCAGTTCGAGATGATGGGGGTCTTCCCCGCCAACGAGAGCCAGGCGATCGCGCGCAGCCGCGACAAGCTGCGCAGCCTCCAGCTCCTGTCGCGCCACGACATCGGCATCCCCCCGACCGCCTTCGCCCGCCGCCGCGAGGATGTGCGCTCCGCCATCCGCAAGGTCGGCGGCACCCCGGTCGTGCTCAAGCTTCTCGAAGGCACGCAGGGAATGGGTGTCATCCTGGCAGAGTCGGTCAAATCGGCCGAGTCGGTGCTCGACGCCATGTACTCGCTGCGGCAGAACATCCTGATCCAGAACTTCATCGAAGAGGCCCAGGGCAACGACTACCGGGCGATCGTGGTCGGCGGCCAGGTCGTCGCCGCCATGATGCGTTCGGCCGGCGCCGGGGAGTTCCGCAGCAACCTGCACCGCGGCGGCTCGGCGGTGGGGGTGCTGCTCGACCCGGTCTACGCCGAGACCGCGGTGCGCGCCGCCGACGTCCTCGGGCTCAACATCGCCGGCGTCGACATGCTGCCGACCCCCGAGGGTCCCATGGTCCTGGAGGTCAACAGCTCCCCCGGTCTCGAAGGGATCGAAGGGGCGACCGGAGTCGACGTGGCTGGCGCCATGATCGACTTCGTGGTCAACAACGCGCACCGCGGCCACCCGCACGAGCACAACCGGGGCTGAGCCCGGGAAGAACCGAGACCCATGCCGCGCAGCGAGCCCTTCCTCTTCGGCGGCGTCCCCATCGCGATGGGGGAGACCGTCGAGATGCGGCTCAAGATCGGCGAGTCGTTCACCGCCGAGCCGGTCTGGATCCCGGTGACGGTGGTGCGCGGCGGCCCCGGCCCGACCGTCTTCGTGACCGCCACCGTCCACGGCGACGAGCTCAACGGCGTCGGGATCCTGCGCGACCTCCTGAACGACACCGATTTCAGCACCCTGAAAGGCACCCTGATCGCCATCCCGGTGGTCAACGTCCCCGGCTTCCTGGGGATGAACCGCTACCTGCCCGACCGCCGCGACCTCAACCGCAGCTTCCCGGGCAGCCGCAAGGGGTCGCTCACCGCCCGCCTGGCCGATCTCCTGTTCCGCGAGGTGATCCGCCAGAGCGACTTCGGGATCGACCTCCACACCGCCGGGGGCGAGCGCACCAACTACCCGCAGGTGCGGGCCGACCTGACGGATCCGCGGGTCACCGAGCTGGCGCAGGCCTTCGGCTGCGGCCTGATCATCGACGGCGCCGGCCCCGACCGGTCGCTGCGCAAGACCGCGGTGGCGGCCGGGGTGCCGACCATCGTCTACGAGGCGGGGAGCGCTCTGCGCCTGGAGCGGCCGTTCATCGCGGTGGGCATCGCCGGGGTGCTCAACGTGCTGCGCTGGCTGCGCATGCTGGGCGGCGAGCCGCGGCCTTCGCCGGTGCAGATCACGGTCCTCCGGACCCACTGGGTGCGGGCGCGGTCCGGCGGCATTCTCGACCTCCAGGTCGAGCTCGGCCAGCCGGTGCGGCGCGGCCAGACCCTGTCGATCAACACCAACCCGTTCGGCCGCGACCGCAGCCGGCTCAAGGCGCCGCACGGCGGGGTGGTCCTCGGTCTGACCCAGCTCCCCCTCGTCCACCCCGGCGACGCGGTCTGCCACCTCGCCAGGCTCGGCACCCCGGACCTCGAGGCCTGGGCCGGGCACTGGCATTCCGGCGGCCGCATCCCGGGGGTCTGATCGGGGTCTGGCCTGGGGGACGGGCTCAACCTTTCGCCGCCGTCCGGTGTCTCTCCGGAAAGGTCCGTCCGCGCGTCCCCGAGAGAGGATTTTTCGGCCGCTCTGGGTGGCTTGCGCGGGCGGATCTGGCACGCCTCCTGAAGGGGGTCCGGGGCAGCTTGCCGGGCTCGCGGAGAGACCCTCCGGAGAGTCCCCGCAAGCGACCGAGTTTATTCGCCAAGTCATTGATAAGAATGAGGTTGCTGGCGAATGAAGGGCAGCGGGTGGGGGAAGGGCTTGCGGGGCCGGGAGGCTGTGCTATGATCTCTCCGTCGTTGCCGACCTTCTCTTCGTTCGCGTTCCCCTCTAGCCAGGGTTAGGGATTTCCACAGGGTGTGGAAAAGTCTGTGGATTTCGAGTCTCTAAAGATGTCTCAAACGCGCTGGTCTCAACTTCAGAAGCAGCTCCAGCAACACCTGGATCCGGACGAGTTCGCCACCTGGTTTCGCCCCCTCAAGGTGCGGGACGAGGGCGACCAGCGCCTGGTCCTGGTGGCTCCCAACTCGCGCTTCCTGCACACCCTGGAGGAGAGCTACCGGCCGACCGTGGACCGCGCCCTGGCGGGTCTCTCCGGGCCCGGTTTCGAGGTCCTCTTCTCGCTCGAAGAGAAGGATGTGCCGTCGGCCGACGAGCCGATGGCCTCGACCGCGAGCGGCCAGTTCAATCCCAAGTACGTCTTCCAGACCTTCGTCCGCGGCAAGCAGAACGAGTTCGCCCACGCCGCGGCCGAGGCCGTGGCGAACAACCCGACGACGAGCTACAACCCGCTCTTCCTCTACGGCGGCGTCGGCCTGGGCAAGACCCACCTGCTGCACGCCATCGGCCATGAGATCCTGCGCCGCAACCCGCAGACCCGGGTGCTCTACCTGGTCGCCGAGCAGTTCGTCAACGAGCTGATCAACTCCATCCGCTTCGACCGCATGCCGCAGTTCCGCGAGCGCTACCGCACGATCGACGTGCTGCTGATCGACGACGTGCAGTTCATCGCCAACAAGGAGCGGACGCAGGAGGAGTTCTTCCACACCTTCAACACGCTCTACACGAGCCAGAAGAAGATCATCCTCACCTCGGACGCCCCGCCGCGCGCCATCCCCACCCTGGAGGAGCGCCTGCGCAGCCGCTTCGAGTGGGGGCTGATCGCCGACATCCAGCCGCCCGATCTCGAGACCCGCGTCGCGATCCTGCAGCGCAAGGCGCAGATCGAGAACGTCCCCATCCCCAACGAGGTGGCGGACTTCATCGCGCGCCAGGTCAAGTCGAACATCCGCGAGCTCGAGGGCCTGCTCACCCGCGTCCTCGCCTACAGCTCGCTGACCGGCAAGCCGATCGACCTCGACCTCACCCGCGAGACCTTGAAGGACATCCTCCCCGAGGACGGGCGCAAGCCGCAGGCCGCCGACATCGTCAAGGCCGTGGCCCGCCACTACGATCTCAAGGTCTCGGAGATGAAAAGCAAGAGCAACGCGCGCCAGATCGTCATCCCGCGGCAGGTGGCGATGTACCTCTGCAAGAAGCTGACGGACATGTCGTACCCGGAGATTGGCAAAATCTTCAACGACAAGCACCATTCGACCGTCATGTACTCCTGCGAGAAGGTCCAGGAGAAGCGCGAGGCCGAGCCCGACTTCGACCGCACCCTGCAGGCCTTCGAGAAGCAGTTCGGGTAGATTCCCCTTCTTCCCTCGGTTCCCTAAAGAGACGCCCTCACGGGCGTCTCTTTGGCATTGATCTCGCATTGGATTCTGGGGCAGGGGGACCTCTTTCCGCAGATTGTGGAAGAGCCCTGGGGAAGTTCTGTGGAAGAGCTGCGGAAATTTCCGCCAGCGCGGTTTTTTCCTCTCTTTTCCGCAGGTCCTCCGCAACTTCCGCGCAGCCCCGCCCGGAATTCTAACTCCGGCAAGGAAAGGGCTTGAGTGCCTTTTCCGCCTTTCCACACCCCTCTACTACGGTTACGGCTATGCTATATTCAGGTGTCTGTCTGGGTATTAGGAGAAGAAGAAGGAGAGAACGGGGCGCATGGAAATCCGTCTGAATCGCAATGAGTTCCTGGCCGAATTGGGTCCGATGCAGGGCATCGTCGAGCGCAAGACCACCATCCCGGTGCTCTCGCACCTCCTCCTGACCGCCCGCAAAGACCGGCTGCACCTCGCCGCCACCGACCTCGACGTCTCGCTCACCTCGTGGTGCGAGGCCGATGTCCAGCGCGAAGGGGGCATCGCGGTCCAGGCCAAGAAGCTGATGGAGATCATCCGTTCCCTGACGGTGGACGAGGTCCTCCTGGTCCAGGAAGACACCCGCCAGCTCTCGATCCGGGCCGGCAAGTCCCGCTTCAAGATCCACGGCCACCCGCAGGACGACTTTCCGACCCTGCCGACGGTCGAAGGGCAGTCCGACGACAAGGACGTCGAGATCCCCTTCGGCGAGTTCCGCCGCATGGTCTCCAAGATCCTCTTCGCGGTCTCGGCCGAGGAGTCCCGCTTCCAGCTCAACGGCGCCCTGCTCAAGCTCAAGGGGGCCTCGGCGCTCGAGATGGTCGCGACCGACGGCCATCGTCTCGCCCTGGTCGAGGGCAGCCTCGACGACGGCGCCCGCGACGCCAAGGCCTCCGATGACGCCGTGCTGGTGCCGCGCAAGGCCCTCCAGGAGCTCCAGCGCATCGAGGGGGACGGCGCCCTGGTCTACCGCCGCGGCGAGCACCACCTGTCGTTCCGGCTCGGCCGCCGCGAGCTGATCTGCCGCATCCTCGAAGGCACCTTCCCGGACTACGAGCGGGTCATCGCCAAGGACAACGACAAGAAGATCATCTTCGACCGCAAGCCGCTGGTGGACGCGGTCCAGCGCGTCGCCCTGTTGACCGGCGACCGGGCCCGCGCCGTGCGCCTCCAGTTCGCCCCCGAGCAGCTCACCATCTCCGCCGCCAACCCGGACCTCGGCGAGGCCTCGGAGGAGCTGACCTGCGCCTACGACGGCCCCGAGTTCCGCCTCGGCATCAACCCGGACTACCTCACCCAGTTCCTGGGCGCGGTGGAGACCGAGAAGATCCGCCTGGAGCTCAAGGACGAGAACACGCAGTGCGTGGGCTATCCGCAGGACGGGCCAGACACCCGTTACCTCTGCGTGATCATGCCCATGCGGATCTGAGCCGGGGAGCCGGCCCCCTCGCTTGCTCGCCCAGCTCGAAGCCGAGGGCTTCCGCAACCTGGAGCCGCTCGACTGGCGGCCTGGCGCCGGCTCCCACCTCCTCCTCGGGGGCAATGGTGCCGGCAAGACCAGCCTCCTCGAAGCCGCCTACTGCCTCGCCACCACCCGCAGCTTCCGCGCCGCCCAGATCGCCGACTGCGTGCGCCACGGCGCCGCCACCTTCCACCTGCGCGGAGAGATCGACACCGACCGCCGCACCGCCCTGGAGGTCGGCTGGGTGGACGGCGCCCGGGTGCGCCGGGTGAACGGCAAGGCGACGCCGCTCACCGAGCACCTGGCGGTCCTGCCGGTGGTCGCCTGGACCACCGCCGAGGCCGAGGTCCTGGTCGGCGCGCCCAAGGCCCGGCGGCGCTTCCTCGACCGCGGCGTCCTCGGGCTCCGCTCCTCCGCCCTGGAGGTGCTCGGGCGCTACCGCGAGGCCCTGCAGCAGAAACGCGGCCTCCTGCTGCGCGACGAGCCCGGCATCGAGATCTGGAACGAGCTGCTGGCGACGCTGGCGGCCGAGGTGATCGGCCTGCGGCATCAGTATGTCGAGCGCCTGAAGGTCGAGCTGGAGGCGGTGATCCGGGCTTCGGGGTTGCCGTTCCCGCCGGTCTCGCTGGCCTACCGGCCCTCTCCCGCCGCCGGCCTCGACGGGGCGGAGGCGATCGCCCAGAGCCTCGAACGGGTCGCCGAGCGCGAGCGGCGGCGCCAGCTCCCCCTCCTCGGCCCGCAACGCGACGACCTGGAGATCCTCTGGGAGGGCCACGAGATCCGGCGCGTCGCCTCGGCCGGCGAGCGCAAGGCGCTCTCCCTCCTGCTGCTCGCCGCGCACGGCCGGGTGATCGAGGCGGCCGGCCGGCAACCCCTCTACCTGGTGGACGACGCCGACGCCGAGCTCGCGGTGCCGACCCTCGGAGCGGTCTGGCGGGTGTTCTCCGGGGCCCGCCAGCTCCTCGCCACCTCCGCCCGGCCGCAGGTCTGGCTCGGCCTGGACGTGGGGAGGATCTGGGAAATGGAAAGGGGCCGTTTGATTGTTCTGGAGAGTTGAAAGAGCGTGCGAAGAGTGGCTCTAAGCCTTTGAATCTTCGAGGTTAGAGCCCTCGAAAAGAGGCCTCTTTTGTGGTATAATTTTCATTGCTCGGCTGCCGATTCTGCCGGGATCCTGAATGCAAGCCCCTGAAAAGCCAGCGATTCCATCCGGCTTTCGATTGGAGATCTGATTTTGGTCAACCCAGAATCTACGTATACCGCTGAGAACATCAAGGTCCTCAAGGGCCTGGAAGCGGTCCGCAAGCGCCCCGGGATGTACATCGGCGATACCGATGACGCCTCGGGCCTGCACCACATGGTCTTCGAGGTGGTGGACAACTCGGTCGACGAGGCGCAGGCCGGCTACTGCTCGCGCATCGACGTCCGCATCCACAGCGACAACTCGGTGACCGTCGAGGACGACGGCCGCGGCATTCCGGTCGACCTGCACAAGGAAGAGGGGCGCTCGGCGGCCGAGGTCATCATGACCGAGCTGCACTCGGGCGGTAAATTCGACAAGAACTCCTACAAGGTGTCGGGCGGCCTCCACGGCGTCGGCGTGTCGGTGGTCAACGCGCTGTCGGAGACCATGGAGCTGGAGATCCGCCGCGACGGCCATGTCTGGTCCCAGGTCTACCACCAGGGCGTGCCCGACGGGCCGATCCAGGCGGTCGGCGCGACCGAGAGCACCGGCACCAAGATCCGCTTCTGGCCCGATCCCGAGATCTTCGCCATCCTGGAGTTCCAGTACGACACGCTGGCCCAGCGCCTGCGGGAGCAGTCGTTCCTCAACCGGGGGATCCACATCCACCTGACCGACGAGCGGACCGACAAAGAGGCCGACTTCGCCTACTCGGGCGGCATCTCCTCGTTCGTCGAGCACCTCAACCGCAACAAGGTGCCGCTCCATCCGCAGCCGATCTACCTGGTGGACCGCCGCGACGACGGCAGCGGCGAAGAGGTGATCGAGGTGGCTCTGCAGTGGAACGAGGGCTACCAGGAGATCATCCTGGCCTTCACCAACACCATCAACAACCGCGACGGCGGCACCCACCTGATCGGCTTCAAGTCGGCGATCACGCGGACGCTCAACGCCTACGCGCAGCAGAGCGGCCAGGCCAAGAACCTCAAGGAGAACCTCACCGGCGAGGACGTCCGCGAGGGTCTGACCGCGGTGGTGTCGGTCAAGATCAAGGACCCCAAGTTCTCCTCGCAGACCAAGGACAAGCTGGTGTCCTCGGACATCAAGGGCTGGGTCGAGCAGGTGGTCAACGACCGCCTGGCGGCGTTCCTGGAGGAGAACCCCCGGGAGGCGCGGCGTATCGTCGAGAAGTGCGTCGAGGCGGCCCAGGCCCGGGAGGCGGCGCGCAAGGCGCGCGAGCTGACCCGCCGCAAGGGCGCCCTCGACGCCTCGAACCTCCCCGGCAAGCTCGCCGACTGCTCGGAGCGCAACCCCGAGCTGACCGAGCTGTTCCTGGTCGAGGGCGACTCCGCCGGCGGCTCGGCCAAGCAGGGCCGCGACCGCCGTTTCCAGGCCATCCTGCCGCTCAAGGGCAAGATCCTGAACGTCGAGAAGGCGCGCTTCGACAAGATGCTGTCGTCCGACGAGATCAAGACCATGATCACCGCTCTCGGCACCAGCATCGGCAAGGACGACTTCGACGTCTCGAAGCTGCGCTACCACAAGCTGATCATCATGTGCGACGCCGACGTCGACGGCAGCCACATCCGCACGCTGATCCTGACCTTCTTCTACCGGCAGATGCACGAGATCATCCGGCGCGGCCACCTCTACATCGCCCAGCCGCCGCTCTACAAGGTGACGCACGGCAAGAGCGAGACCTATCTCAAGGACGACCGCGAGTACCAGTCCTTCCTCGTCGATCGCATCAAGGATGCCTGGGAGCTGGAGATGGTGAGCCCGCAAGGCGACGGCTCCAACGGCTCGAATGGCTCCAACGGTTCCAACGGTTCCAATGGTGCCAATGGCGCCAATAACGGGGGCGACGGCGCGGGGAACGGCAACGGCGGAGGTCATTCCGCCAACGGCGGCACCCGCCTGACCGGCCCCCGGCTCGCCCACTTCCTCGAGAAGATGGAGCACTTCCGTCACAACCTCGACCGGCTGATCTCCCGCGGCTATCCGCCCGACGCGCTGAAGATCGCCCTGCGCCACGGCATCCGCGACAAGGCCTCGCTGCTCGACGCGGCGCGGCTCGCGGAAGTCGCCCAGGTCATCGAGGCCTCCGGCTTCCACCACGTCGAGGTCGGGCACGACGAGGACCACGCCACCGGGCACGTCCGCTTCTTCTCGCGGCGCGACGGCGTCGAGCGCGAGGTGCGGATCGACTGGAACCTGGTCACCAGCGCCGAGTTCCGCGCCCTGGCCAACAACGCCCTGGGTCTCGAGGCGATCGCGGCACCGCAGTTCGTCCTCGTCAAGGGGGACGAGATGTCGTCCTACGACGGGCTCGAAGAGGCCCTGGACAAGCTCTACGCCGGCGCCAAGAAGGGCGTCGGCATCCAGCGCTACAAGGGTCTGGGCGAGATGAACCCGCAGCAGCTCTGGGAGACCACCATGGATCCGGAGCGCCGGCGGCTCCTGCGCGTCCAGATCGAGGACGACGTCGAGGCCGATTCGATCTTCACCGTCCTGATGGGCGACGAGGTCGAGCCGCGCCGGGATTTCATTCAGCAGAACGCTCTCGACGTACGCAACCTGGACGTCTAGCCAACCACTGAGAAACGAGTGACCGCGGCCCTCCGGGCCGACCCTTTTTGTCTATGAGCGAAGAAAATCCGATCGTTCCCTTCGATGTGCCGATCCCGGTCGACATCGAAGACGAGATGAAGCGCAGCTATCTCGATTACGCGATGAGCGTGATCATCGGCCGCGCGCTGCCCGACGTGCGCGACGGCCTCAAGCCGGTGCATCGCCGCGTGCTCTACGGCATGTGGGAGAGCGGCAACCGCTCCGACCGCCCCTACAAGAAGTCGGCCCGCATCGTCGGCGACGTGATGGGCAAATACCACCCGCACGGCGACGCGCCGATCTACGACACCGTGGTCCGCATGGCCCAGGACTTCGCCATGCGCTATCCGCTGGTGGACGGGCAGGGCAACTTCGGCTCGATCGACGGCGACAATCCCGCGGCCATGCGCTACACCGAGGTGCGCCTGACCAAGCTCGCCGAGGAGATGATCCGCGAGGACATCGACAAGGAGACGGTCGATTGGGTGCCGAACTATGACGGCTCCGAGCAGGAGCCCATGGTGTTGCCGGCGCGGGTCCCGAACCTGCTGGTCAACGGCTCTTCCGGCATCGCCGTCGGCATGGCGACCAACATCCCGCCCCACAACCTGGGCGAGGTGGTGGACGGCCTGCTCATGCTGATCGACAACCCCGAGGTGACGATCCCGGAGCTGATGACCGCCATCCCCGGACCCGACTTTCCCACCGCGGCGTTCATCCACGGCCTGAGCGGGATCCACTCGGCCTACATGACCGGACGCGGCATCGTCCAGGTCCGCGCCCGGGCGGAGATCGAGACCCACGCCCGTGGCGAGCGCCAGTCGATCGTGGTGACGGAGATCCCCTACCAGGTCAACAAGGCGCGGCTCATCGAGCGCATCGCCGAGCTGATCCGCGAGAAAAAGATCGAAGGGGTGTCGGACCTGCGCGACGAGTCCGACCGCGAGGGCATCCGCGTCGTCCTCGACATCAAGCGCGGCGAGATGCCGGAGATCATCTTGAACTCGCTGTACAAGATGACCCAGATGCAGACCACCTTCGGCATCATCCTGCTGGCGATCGTCGACAACCAGCCGAAGGTGCTGACGCTCAAGGAGATGCTGCACCACTTCCTGAACCACAGGAAGACGGTGATCATCCGCCGCACGCGCTACGACCTGCGCAAGGCCGAGGAGCGGGCCCACATCCTCGAGGGCATCCTCAAGGCGCTCGACCATCTCGACGAGGTGATCGCGACGATCCGCAGCAGCCAGACGCCGCCGGAAGCCCGCGAGCGCCTGATGGCGGGCTTCGCGCTCTCCGAGGTGCAGGCCCAGGCCATCCTCGACATGCGCCTGCAGCGCCTCACCGGCCTGGAGCGCGAGAAGGTGGTCGAGGAGTACCGCGGTCTGATGGAGCTGATCGAGCGGCTGCGGGCGATCCTCGGCTCCGACCAGCTCGTGCTCGAAGAGATCCGGCGCGAGCTGCGCGAGCTCAAGGACGCCTATGGCGACCGGCGCCGCACCCAGATCATCCCGGAGATGGCCGACATCTCGATCGAGGACATGATCGCCGACGAGCCGATGGTGATCACGGTGACCCGCACCGGCTACATCAAGCGCTCGCCGCTCACCCTCTACCGCGAGCAGCACCGCGGCGGCCGGGGGCGCACCGGCATGACCACCAAGGACGACGACCTGGTCGAGCACCTCTACGTCGCCTCGGCCCACAGCTACATCCTGGTGTTCACCGAGAGCGGCCGGGTGTACTGGCTCAAGGTGCACGAGATCCCCGAGGCGGGCCCGGCGGCGCGCGGCAAGGCGATCGTCAACCTGCTCAACCTGAGCCCCAACGAGCGTCTGGCGACGACGGTCTCGGTGCGCGAGTTCGCCGAGGACCGCTACCTGCTGTTCACCACCGCCAACGGCACCATCAAGAAAACGGAGCTCGCCGCCTACCGCAACCCGCGGGCCGACGGCATCATCGGCATCAACATCGACGAGGGGGACTGCCTGCTCTCGGTGCGCGAGACCGACGGCAAGAAGGACGTCCTGCTGGCCACCGCCCGCGGCTTCGCCATCCGCTTCCCGGAGACTGACGCGCGCCCGATGGGGCGCGCCACTTACGGCGTGCGCGGCATCACCCTGCGCAAGGGGGACCGGGTGGTGGCGATGGAGGTCCTCGACCCCCACGATGGCGAGGTGCTGTCGGTGACCGAAATGGGCTTCGGCAAGCGTACGTCGGTCGACGAGTACCGCAAGCAGAGCCGGGGCGGTCTCGGCATCATCAACCTCAAGGTGACGCCGAAGACCGGCCAGGTGGTCGGCGCCTACCACGTGGTGGCGGGCGACGGTCTGATCCTCATCACGCAGGAGGGGATGATCATCCGCATCAACGTCGCCGGCATCCGCCGGGTCGGCCGCTCGGCGCAGGGCGTCAAGCTGATCGACCTCTACGGGGACGACCGCCTGGTGAGCGTCGCCAAGGTGGCGGAAGAGGAGGCTCCTCCGGAGCTCGCCGGCGAGCTGACCGAAGGCTCCCTGCTGGCCCTCGACGAGTCGGACGGTCTCGACGAGTACGAGGACGAAGTCACCGGCGAGCTGGACCCGGAGACAGACGAGGACGACGAGCCCACGGATCCGGACGAGACGGTAAACTAGCCGCCCACGTCCGGCAGGGCCAAGAGGGAGGAGGGAAAACGACATGCAGTTCTTCCTGGATACCGCGGAAATCAAAGAGATCCAGACCGGCCTCGAGTGGGGCCTGGTCGATGGCGTTACCACCAATCCGTCGCTGATCGCCAAGGCCGGCCGCCCCTACCTGGGCACCGTCCAGGAGATCGCGAAGCTGGTGCCGGGCCCCGTCTCGGGCGAGGTCCTGGCCACCGAATACGACGAGATCCTGGAGCAGGGGCGGCGTCTCGCCGGCCTCGCCGACAACGTCGTGGTCAAGGTGCCGCTCATCCCCGCCGGCCTGCGCGCCGTGGCGACCTTCGCCAAGGAGGGGATCCGCACCAACGTCACGCTCTGCTTCTCGGCCGCCCAGGCGCTGATCGCGGCCAAGGCCGGCGCCAGCTACATCTCCCCGTTCGTCGGCCGTCTCGATGACGTCGGCGAGGACGGCATGCGGCTGATCGACGAGATCGTGACCATCTACCGCAACTACGATTTCGACACCAAGGTCCTGGTGGCGTCGGTGCGGCACCCGATCCACGTGACCCAGTCCGCCCAGATGGGAGCGGACGTCGTGACCCTGCCCTTCAAGGTCCTGGAGCAGCTCTACAAGCACCCGCTGACCGATATGGGGCTGGAGCGCTTCCTCGCCGACTGGAAGAAGACGGGGAAGAATTTCGCGGACTAGGTCGGCCAGGTCGGGCGCAGCTTTTTGGAAACGTCGTCGCAAGCCCCGGTGGAGCCGGGGCGGCTGTACCGTGTCGGCTGGGGCCTGTATCTGGTCATGGCGGTGGGCGGGTGCGTCTGGATCGGCCTTCGCCAGGGGGTGATCCCCCTCTCCCTCTTCCTCGACCCGGGCGAGTGGTGGATCGACCTCCTGCTCGGCGTGGGCGCCGGGCTCGCGCTGCTCGGCGTCTGGTGGGGCGCCGAGCGCGCCTCGCCGCTCGCGCAGTCGCTCGAAAAGCAGCTCGCGCTGGTGCTCGGCAACCTCGGGCGGTCCGACGCCCTGGCGCTCGCGCTGCTCTCCGGCTTCGCCGAGGAGCTGTTCTTTCGTGGCGCCGTGCAGGGCGCTCTCGGTTGGGCCGCGGCGACGATCCTCTTCGCGCTGCTGCACAGCGGACCGGGGCCGGCCTTCCGGCTCTGGACCGTCTTCGCCGCCCTGGCCGGGCTCCTCTTCGGCGGCCTGATGGTCTGGCGCGGCAACCTCCTGGCCCCGATCGTCGGCCACGTGCTGGTCAACGCCATCAACCTGCAGCGCCTGGCGGCCCCTCGGCGGCGCCTAATTTAATCGGACGCGTAACGGGACTCTGCTAGACTCGCCCCCCCGGGCTCACCCCCGTGGCAGAGCCCAGGGCGCAAAGGAGAGCTGAAGCCGATGGCAACCGACTCGCGGGACGTGCTCGCCCGGATCGAGGCAGAGAAGGCGTCGTATCTCGAAGAGCTGAAGGACTTCATCCGCATCCCCTCCATCTCGACCGACCCGCAGTACGCGGGCGAGGTACGGCGCGCCGCCGACTTCCTGATCGGCAAGCTGCGAGAGGCGGGCCTCACGGCCGAGCGGATCGACACCGCCGGCCACCCGCTGGTCTACGCCGAGTGGCTCGGAGCGCCGGGCAAGCCGACGGTCCTGTTCTACGGCCACTACGACGTCCAGCCGGCCGACCCGGTCGAGCTGTGGCGGCATCCGCCCTTCGAGCCGACCGAGGAGGGGGACCTCCTGGTGGCGCGCGGCGCCACCGACGACAAGGGGCAGTCCTACGCCCACGTCAAGGGAGTGGCGGCGCTGCTCGCCGAGCGCGGCAGCCTGCCGGTGAACGTCAAGTTCCTGGTCGAGGGGGAGGAGGAGTCGGGGGGCCAGGAGATCGAGAAGTACGTCCGCCAGGACGGCGGCAAGCGCCTCGCCTGCGACTGCGTGATCATCTCGGACTCGTCGCTCTTCGCGCCCGGCCAGCCGTCGCTGGTCTACGGTCTCAAGGGGCTCTGCTACCTGGAGATGAAGGTCACCGGACCGAACCGCGACCTGCACTCCGGCACCTACGGTGGCGCCGTCCGCAACCCGCTCAACGCCCTGGCCGACATCCTCTCGAAGCTGCGCGACCCGGAGACCGGCAAGATCCTCATCCCCGGCTTCTACGACGACGTGCGGATGGTCGAGGACTGGGAGCGCCAGGAGTTCGCCAGCCTGCCGTTCGACGAGGCCGCTTATCGCGAGGACCTCGGCGTCGGCGCGCTCTACGGCGAGGAAGGGTTCACCACCCGCGAGCGCACCTCGGTGCGGCCGACCTGCGACGTCAACGGCATCTTCGGCGGCTACATGGGCAAGGGGGCGAAGACCGTCCTGCCGTCCTGGGGGGGCGCCAAGGTCTCGATGCGCCTGGTGCCGGACCAGGATCCCAAGAAGATCGCCCGCCTGTTCGAGGATTACGTGCAGTCGATCGCGCCGAGCGGCGTGACGGTCGAAGTGACCAACCTGCACGGCGCCGACCCGGTGGTGATCGAGGTCCAGGGGCCGCTGGTGGAGGCCGCCATGGAGGCCATGCAGGAGATCTGGGGGGCGCGGCCGGTGCGGATCCGCGAGGGGGGGTCGATCCCGATCGTCTCCACCTTCTCGCAGGTCATCGGCTCTCCGGTCCTGCTGCTCGGCTTCGGGCTCAACGACGACAACCTCCACTCCCCGAACGAGAAGTTCAACATCAGTCATTACTACAATGGAATTCGCTCCGTGGCTCGCATGCTGGACCTCCTGGGCGAAGTGAGCCCGACATGAGAAGCAAGGACAACTTCGAGAGAGAGATCAAATTCCCCGGCGTCGAGCTGGAGAAGCTCCGCGAGCGCCTGGCCGAGCTGGAGGCCGAGCGGGTGGGGCCGGCGGCGTTCGAGGACAACTGGATCCTCGACCGCGAGGACGGCATGCTGTTGTCGACCGGCAAGATCCTGCGCCTGCGGACCGACGGCGGGCGGGCGCGCCTGACCTTCAAGGGCCCGATGCGCCTGGAGGGGAACCTCAAGGTGCGCGAGGAGCGCGAGGTCGAGGTGCAGAGCTCCGACGAGGCCCGGGCCCTCCTGGAGAACCTCGGATTCCAGGTCGTGCGGCGGTATCAGAAGATGCGGGAGGAGTGGCACCTGGGCGGGGTCACCGTGGCGCTCGACCACACGCCGATCGGCGACTTCGCCGAGTTCGAGGGGGACAAGGCCGAGGTCGTGGCCAAGCGCTGCGGTTTCGATCCGGAGCGGGCCGAGCGCCGCTCCTACCTGAGGCTGTATGAGGAATACCTCAAGGAGCATCCCGACGCTCCCCCCGAGATGGTCTTCCGCTAGCCCGCCTCCCACGGCGGACCCCTCCAAACGAAGTGGTCATGCAGGGTAGGCGCGTCAGAGCGCTCGTGCTCGCCGCGGGGCTGGGGACCCGGTTGCGCCCGCTGACGGACGCGACGCCCAAGCCGCTGCTGCCGGTGGCCGGGGTGCCGATCCTCGGCCACACCCTCGCCCAGCTCGCCGCCGTCGGCTGCGAGGCGGTGGCGATGAACCTCCACTACCACGGCGACCAGATCCGCCGCCGCTTCGGCGACGACTTCGCCGGCATGCCGATCACCTACTCCGAAGAGCCGGTGCTGCTCGGCACCCTCGGCGCCTTCGATCCGCTGCGCGAGCTGTTCGCCCCGGCCGACCTGATCATCCTGATCAACGGCGACAGCCTGTGCCGCTGGCCGCTGCGCCGGATGATCCGCCG
>DATAHG010000593.1:0-1771 GCA_036263295.1 Thermoanaerobaculia bacterium
CTGTACATCCTGTTCCTGACCGAGATGTGGGAGCGCTTCAGCTTCTACACGGTCGGCGGCATGTGGGCCCTCTACGTCCAGAACCAGCAGCAGGGCTTCGGCTGGTCGCAGGACCAGGCGACGGGCATCTGGTCCTACTACCAGATGTTCGTCTACGCCAGCCCGCTCTTCGGCGGCATCCTGGCCGATACCAAGCTCGGCTATCGAAAATCCGTCATGATCGGCGGCTTCTTCTTCATGCTCGGCCACGCCCTGCTGGCGTTCCGGTCGGTGCCGATCATGTTCGCCGCCCTGTCCTGCCTGGTGATCGGTAACGGCTTCTTCAAACCGAACGTCTCGGCCATGGTGGGCAATCTCTATCCGGAGGGAAGCCACCTCAAGGACCGGGCCTACAACATCTTCTACATGGGCATCAACGTCGGCGCCTGCGCCGCGCCGCTGGTCGCCGAATTCATGACGCGGCGGTTCGGCTTCCACCCGGCCTTCGCCATGGGCGCCCTGGGCATGATGGTCTCGGTCTTCACCCTCTGGCGCGGCCGGCGCCACATCGAGATGGCCGACCGCCGGAAGGGTGCCGGCGCCCTGGGCAAGGATCCGGCCTCGGCCGCCGCGGTGGCGGTGGACGCTCCGCCCAAGGGAGTCAGCCACCAGCAGCCGATCGACCAGATCCCGGATTCGCGGCGGATCGGCGCCCTCATCGTCATCTTCCTGGTGGTCATCGTCTTCTGGATGGTCTTCCACCAGAACCAGACCACCCTCACCTACTGGGCCAACGACAACACGGCCTGGAACGTGAGCGGCATCATCTCGAACGCCATCAACCCGGGCTGGGTGCTGATCCTCACCCTGCCGCTCGTCTGGTTCTGGAAGCAGCTCGACAAGCGCGGGCTGGAGCCGTCCACGCCGACCAAGATGGCGATCGGCATGTGCCTGACCGGCCTCTCCTTCTTCATTATGTATTTCGCCGGCAAGGCGGGGGGCGACGTCGGCAAGGTCTCCCCCTGGTGGCTGATCAGCGCCTACGCCGTGCTGACGCTCGGCGAGCTGATGCTCTCGCCCATGGGCCTGGCGCTGGTGTCCAAGGTGGCGCCGATGCGGCTGCGCGGCATCATGATGGGCGGCTGGTTCGTGGCGACCGCGATCGGCAACAAGCTGACCGCGATCGGCAAGCTCTGGGACGACTGGCCGCACTCCACCTTCTTCGCCCTGCTCGGCGGCATGGCCCTGGTGATGGCGGTGGTGCTGACCCTGCTGCTCAAGCCGCTCAAGAAGGCGATGCCGGGGATCTAGGCAGCTCTTCCGGCCCGGGGGGCTCGATCTCCCGGGCCGCGAACCCCTTGCGCCCGCCGCGGGCGACCTTGCCGGTCTCGATGCGAGTCTCCAGAAGGACCCGCGCCATGTCCACCGCCCGGTCGGCCAGCTCGGCGGCGGCCTCATGGAGCGCGGCGCTCTGCTGCACGAAAGCCACGTTGCGCTCCATGTCCTCGGCGGTCCAGCCGCGCGAGTGGGCGATATAGGGGAACTGGGGGAAGACACACCCCAACTCGGCGAAGAAACCGAGCATCTGGCCGGCCACCGCCTGGATGTTGTCCTGCCCGCCGGTGATGATGAACGCCGCCACCTTGTTACGCAGCAGGATCCGGTTGCCGAGCGTGACCTGGTTCTGGATGCAGTTCATCCGCTCGATCATCTTGAAATAGAGCGAGCTGGCCGAGCCCCAGCGGATCGGGGTCGAGATCAGGATCACGTCGGCCCAGTGGACGATCCCCTC
>DATAHG010000594.1:0-1702 GCA_036263295.1 Thermoanaerobaculia bacterium
TAGGGCTCGCCGAGCTGATCAAGGGCCCCCAGGAGCCGCCGCCGGAAGTCCGCGCTCTGCACCCGGCTCTCCGGATCGGGCTCGGCACTGGGGACCTCCTCGGCCGCCTCTTCGTCGAGGCCGGTCTCGGTGCCGAGCGCCACGGCGGACCGCCGTCGCCGGAGCAGGTCGTAGCAGGCGTTGCGGGTGACCCGCAGCAGCCAGGCGCCGGTGCTCTCGTCGGCGACCCCGGGCCGATGCCGCCAGTAGCGCAGCAGCACCTCCTGAGTGACGTCCTCGGCCTCTTCGCGGTTGGAAAGCAGGTAGTGGGCGAAGGAGTAGACCTTGCGCTGGTACCGCTCGACCGTGACCTCGAACGTGCTCGCCATCCCACACTAGAAGACGGATGGGGGTAGGGAACGTTTCAAACAGGCGTACACCTCTGGCGGACGCCTCCCGCCCTCCTGCCCGGTGTGCTATACTATTCGAGTTGAGACAAGGTCTCAGTAAGGTGTATCAAGGCCATGCTTGCAGAGATAAAGTCACCGCGCTCGCCGCTCCCGGTCCTCCCGTCGGAAGGATCCTGCACCCCTGTTCAGCTCACCGAGCTCTGCCCCGGGCATTGCGCCCGGCTGCACGCGGCGGAGCTGGACGGCAACGAGCTGGCTCTCCTGCGGGCTCTCGGCTTGAGCCAGAAGTGCCGCCTTCGAGTCTGCAAGGCCGGTGATCCGTGGATCGTGCAGGTGCGCGAGACCCGGATCGGGCTGGCGGCCTCGGTGGCGGAGAAGATCCTCGTCATCCCCGAAATCGATCGCGAAGAAGCCGATCGCGAAGTCGGGGTCTGACGTACCCCCGCCGGCATGGCTGCGCCCCTGACCTCCGAAGCCTCGACCGCCGTCCTCAAGACTACACCGGGACTCTCTGCAGGGCGAGTGGCTCTGCTCGGCAACCCCAATACCGGCAAGACGACCCTCTTCAACCGGCTCTGCGGCGTCCTCGCCAAGACCTCGAACTTCCCCGGCACCACGACCTCGGCGCGGTTCGGCCGTTGTGCCCTCGACGGCCCGGTCCCGGCCGCCCTGGAAGTGGTCGATCTGCCCGGGATCTATCGCCTCGACCTGGAGGTGCCCGAGTCCCGGATCTGTCAGTCCGTCCTCAAGGGGGAGACTGGCGCGGGTGTCCCCGACCTCGTGCTCGTGGTGGTGGATGCCAACAACCTGGTCCGCAATCTCGGACTGGTGGGGGAGCTTCAGGCGTTCGGCCTGCCGATGGTGGTCGCCCTCAATATGGTCGACATGGCTCAACGGCGTGGGCTGACGTTCGACACCGGGAAGCTCTCCGCCCTCCTGGGTTGCCCGGTCGTCCCCCTGGTGGCGCGGCGGGGCACGGGGTTGCCGGAGCTGCGTCAGGCTCTCGCCAGTCAGCTCGGGCTGGCGCCGCTCGCGAAGAAAGAGGCCCCGGCGGTTCTCCCCGAGCGCCTCGATCCGGCCGCCTTCGCCTGCCTGGAGGATTGGGCCGAGCAGGTCATGGAGCGCAGCGTCGGCGGGCAGTCAGCCCTCGGCTCGGCGTTCGACACGCTCACCGAGCGGCTCGACCAGGCGTTCACCCATCCGATCCTCGGCATCCTGGTCTTCGCCGGGGTCATGGGCGGGCTCTTCTGGACTCTGTTCTTCCTCGCCAGCGTCCCCATGGACCTCATCGAGGCGACCTTCGAGCATCTGGG
>DATAHG010000595.1:0-5967 GCA_036263295.1 Thermoanaerobaculia bacterium
AATCAGAACTTGATCTTGATACCGACCTTGACGTCGCCGCCGGAAGAGCTGTAGGTGCCCTCGCCGTAGATCTCACCGTCGACACCGCCGTTGACCAGCTTGATGTCGTCGACGGACAGGGTCACGAGCTCGATCTTTTCCATCTTCTTCATGAGTGTTCTCCTTCTCTTTCAAAAAGGACGATATCGGATGATCTCGTCCTGGGACCACTGATTCGGTCGGCGGCTCTCATCAAGCGAGAGGTCGTTTCCTGCACACACTTGAAGTGTGCCGTTTCCCGGCCGGAACGGGACAGATTCAAAATCTTTTCAATCAGCCGGTGCGACGTGTGGCTGCGCGGCGTCCGGGCGCAATCGCGTTGTGAATCGATCGCGTAATATCCGAAGCTCGGACGACGAACGCAATCAACGTATCCAGGCACACGCGCTCCTTCTGTTCGTGCAGCTTTTGCAGCGCTGCACCGGACTTCTCGACTTCCTGCCGCTATATACGAACGACCCGATGATTTTGTTTATCGATTCGTCCGGCCGATCTTAATTTGATCGGCTTTGTTCTTTGAGTGCGGGGATGGCTCGAAATCGTGACAAGGATCGAGGGATTTTCTATGAAGTGAATTTGATCAATTTGATCGATTGGTGCATGAGGCAAATACGCTCGAAATGGATTGGCCCAGATCGACACTGATATGCCCCGAGCCGCCGGCCCGGGACGATTGGAGGCGGAAAAGAGGGGGAGAAGGAAGGGGCGGAGCCGGCTTTTAGAGGCCGGCTCCGGCGAGCTCTTTCTGCTCGAGCTGGGCATCCACCAGGGCGCGGTATTTGCCCCCGCGCGCCATCAGCTCGTCGTGGTGGCCCTGCTCGACCACCCGGCCTTCTTCCATCACCAGGATGAGGTCGGCGTTGCGGACCGTGCTCAGGCGATGGGCGATGACCACCCGGGTACAGCGGAGGTTGGTGAGGTTCTCCTGGATCCGCGCCTCGGTCACCGCGTCGAGGGCGCTGGTGGACTCGTCGAGGATCAGCACCTTGGGCCGGTGGACCAGGGCGCGGGCGAGCGCGATACGTTGGCGCTGGCCGCCGGAGAGCGAGGCGCCGCCGTCGGCCGGGATGGTCTCGTAGCCCATCGGCATCGCCAGGATGTCCTCGTGGATGTTGGAGAGGCGCGCCGCCTCGATGACCCGCGACAGCGGCAGCTTGGGGTCGTTGAGCGAGATGTTCGACCGCAGGCTCACCCCGAACAGGTAGGACTGCTGGGCCACGAAGCCGAGCTGGCTGCGCAGCCAGTAGAGGTCGAGGTCGGCGAGATCGACGCCGTCGTAGAGGATGCGCCCGGACTCCGGCCGGTAGAGGCCGGCGAGCAGGCCGGCCAGGGTGGACTTGCCGGAGCCGGAGGAGCCGACCACCGCCACGAGCTGGCCGGGCTGGATGTCGATCGAGACGTCGCGCACCACGGGCGGGCTCATCAGGGCGTAGCGGAAGCTGACCTCTTCCAGGGTGATGCGGCCGCGCAGGCCGCTCGGCTTCTGGCGCGGCCCCTCGGTCTCCTGCTCGCGCGGCGTCTCGATGACGTCGTTGATCCGCTCCAGGTAGCTGCCGAGGACCTGGAGCTGGAAGGCGGTCGAGATCAGGGTGGAGAGTGGCGTCAGGAAGCCGCTTGCGAGCGACGACAGGGCCAGCATGGTGCCGAGGGTCATGTTGCCGTCGAGCACCAGCAGGGCGCCGTAGATCAGCACCACGATGGGCGAGGCGGTGGCCAGGGTGTCGAGCAGGGAGTTGACCAGGGCGTCCAGCCGGCCGCGGTCGAGCGAGACGTTGAGCTCGCGGACGAACAGGTGCGACCAGTGCTCGACCGAGCGGTCCTCGGCGCCGCTCGCCTTCAGGGTCTCGATGCCGGCGAGCATCTGGACCTGGTAGCTGCGCGAGTCGGCCTGGGTCTGGAGAGACTCCGACATCAGGTCGCGCTGGCGCTTGCGGGTAAAGAGGAAGAGGATGACGCGCAAAGCGCCGAGGCCGGCCACCACCAGCCCGAGCTTGGGGCTGGCGACCAGCAGCATGATCAGGTAGAGGCTGACCATGGCGCCGTCGAAGACGCCGGAGATCGCCCCCGAGGTGAGGATCTCGCGGATGGTCGAGTTGCTGTTGAGGCGCATGATGAGGTCGCCCGCCGACCGCTGCTGGAAGAAGAGGTAGGGCAGGTGGACCAGGTGATCGAGGAACTGCAGGGTCATGCGCGCGTCGAGCCGGGTCCGCAGGTGGAGCAGGAGGAACGAGCGGACCACGGTGGACATGTACTTGAAGGCGACCAGGCCGCCCGAGCCGATGGCGAGGATGAGCAGGAGATGGTTGTCCCCCCGCGGCACCACGCGATCGACCAGGAGGCCGGTGAGCAGCGGCACCGCCAGGGCCAGGACCTGGATCACCACCGAGGTGACGAGGATCCGGGTGAGCAGGCCCGACTGGGTGAGGATCTGCCGCAGGTAGCGCCCGATCCCCTTGTCGACGCCCCCCTTGGAGGGCTCGAAGTCCTCGGTCGGCTCGAAGGTGAGGGCGACGCCGGTGAAGGCGCGGTCGAGCTCGTTCTTCGGGACCAGCCGGCGGCCGACTGCCGGGTCCACCACCCAGGCGCCGCGGCGGTCGAGCCGCTCGAACACCACGAAGTGGTTGAAACGCCAGTGCAGGATCGAGCCGGGGTCGAGGAACTGGAGCTGCTCGAGATCGCGCACCTTGACGCCGCGGCCGCGCAGGCCGAGGGCGCGGGCCGCCTCGACCAGGGTGAAGGCGTCGGTGCCGAAGCGGCTGAGGCCGATCGCCTCGCGCACCTCGTCGAGCTTCACCTGCTTGCCGTGATAGCCCAGGATCATCGACAGGCAGGCCGGGCCGCAGTCGGTGCCGGCGGTCTGCTGGATGAACGGGATCTGGCGCCGCCGGCCGATGCGCAGGTTGCGCAGCGCCGGAAAGCGGGCGGTCAGCGAGCCGGGCTCGGGGCCCGGCGGGGCGTTGTCGTCTTCGCGGCTCGTCGGGGGGATCTTCGGATCAGACATCGTTGAACAGAGCCTTGAGGCCGGGAATGAGCGTGAACAGGATCTTCTCGGACCGCACCCGCACTTCGGCGATGCCGTTCATGCCGTTGTGGTAGCGGTAGGTCTTGCCCTCGGCCGTGAAGGTCTCGGTGGGGAGAGTGGCCTCCACGACCACCACCGGCCCTCCCACGGTCACCGAATCGGCGAGGCCGGGGCCGAGATAGCGCCGGGCCTCGTTGGGGCCGACCACCTCGTCTCCCACCGAGCTCACCGCGAGGGCCTGGTAAGCGTACTGGTAGCCCGAGATCTCGAAGCGCACCAGCATGCCGGGGCGGATCTGCGGGCGGTACTCGCCGGGCACCAGGATGACCACCTTGGGGGCGGTCTGCTCGCCGTCATGAAGGATCGAGGCGACCACCTGGCCGGGGGTAACGTACTGGCCGGGGCGCGCCCGCAGGTCGCTCACCGTGCCGGCGACCGGCGACCGCAGGATGCGCTGGTCGAGCCGGGACTGCGCCAGCTCGCGCTGGGCCCGCAGGTTGAGCAGGGCCTGCTCGGCCCCGGGGTCCGAGGGGTCGCGCAGCCGGTTGGAGAGCTGCATCTCGAACTCCTGGTCGATGCGGTCGAGCTCCGCCGCCTCCTGCTTCTCGTAGAACCGCATCAGCACCTGGCCGGCCCGCACGTGCTGGCCGGTGTCCACCTCGATCGTGGCGACGCTGGCGGGCTCGGTGGCGGTCAAGTCGGAGCGGCCGCCCATCCAGACCACCCCGAGGCCGCTGGCGTACTCGTGGACCTCCCCGACCAGGGAGTAGACCAGGGCCACCGCCAGCATGGCGAGGAGGAGCCAGTAGGTCCACCGCGTCCAGGCCGGCGACAGCATGAGCGGCTCCTGGTTGGCGTCGGAGGCCTGGAGGTGATGGTCCAGGGCCTCCTTGCGGAACAGGTCCCCCTGCAGGCCGGCGAGGGCGGCGACCAGGCCGCCGCTCTCGCCGCCGTTCTCCTGGAGATGGGCGGCGAGGTCGGGGGCGGCGAGGGTCGCGAGCTGCTCCAGCGCCTGGCGGTCTTCGGCCTGGAACTCGGGCGCCGCCCCCTTGCGCACGGCGACCAGCACGGCCACGGCGCGGCCAGTGGTGGCGAGGATCGGGAGGGCGAGCAGACGCTCGTTGCCGTCCCCGGCCGGATCGTCGGCGTCGCGGTCGTAGCGCGGGTCCTGCCCGGCGCGGGGGAGCTGAAGGGCGATGCCGCTGCGCACCACGAAGCTGGTGAGGCCGACCGCGGCGCTCTCGCGGCGCTCCGTCCGGCTGACCGGGTCCTGGGTCCACAGGGTCTCGTCCGACGGGTCGTAGAAAAGACAATAGGCGCGGTCGGCCCGGACGACCTCCTGGACCGTGTCGGCGAGGATGCCGCCCTTCTCGGCGGTGTCCCCCTCCAGGGCGAGGCGGCGCAGCGCCTCGGCGATCTCGCGCTGCAGGCTGAGGGCGCGGGTCTCCTGGTTGGCGCGCAGGCCTTGCAGGCGGTCGAGCTGGGACTGGTAGCGCTGCACCGCGCTGCGCAGGAGCGCCGACAGCTCCTCGGTGGCCGGCGGCCGTTGGGTCAGATAGAAGATGCGGTCGTCGGAGATGAGGTCCTGAAAGATGGTCGGATCGGGGCCCGCCGCGAGCACGATGTTGAGCGGCGCCGGCATGGCGGTCCCCTCGACCAGCAGCTCCAGGACCTGGCGCGCCCGCTCCCCCTCCAGGCGCTCGCCCAGGCAGAGGACCGAGATGCGCCGGCTGGCGAGGAGCTGGGCCGCCCGCTCGGAGTCGCCGACGGTCAGGACGTCGAAGCTCACGCCGGCCCGGCCGCGCAGCTCCTGCACCTCCTCCTCGGGGCAGCCCAGCAGGAGGACGGCCGGCCGTTCTTCCGGCTGGATCTCCTGGGCGGGGTCGAGGGCGAAGGGGCTCACGGAGTTCGGCATCGGTTTTTTGAACAGGACAGCGCGCCCGTCTCTTCCATCTTACGAGATCGCGGCGCCGGAAGTCTGGGCTGAATCGATGTTCTGGGCTCCCTGGTAATATGCCACGGATGCGAATGTCACGTCATAGGAGTGCCGCGAACCCCCGTCGGGGGGGACCTGTCTGGATATGCGCCATCGGGCTGGCCGGTCTCGTCGCGGCCGGTCTGGGCGGTTGCGGCGACGCGCCGGAGAGCGTCAGGCCGGCGGAGCCCGCCGCCGCGGTCGAGGCTCCGGCGCCGTCCGGTCCGATCGCGGGACCGGGGGGCGAGGCGGCCCGGACGGCCCCGGCCAAGGCCCCGCTCCGGCGCGGCCGCCCGTCCGACGGGACCTACGTCGGCGTGGTCCTGGCCCGCCAGGCGGTCGAGATCTCCTCCCAGGAGGAGGGGCGGCTGCTCGCGGTGAATGTGCGGGTGGGCGACACGGTGCGCACCGGCACCACCCTCGCCACCCTGGAGACCCAGCAGCTCAACCAGGACGTCGCCATGGCGACCGCCTCCCTGCGCGCCGCCGAGGCCGCCGAGAAGCGGGCCGCGGCCGAGCTTCAGAAGTCGCAGGAGAAGTACAACCGCCGCCAGGGGGTGAAAGACCTCTTCTCCCTGGAGGACATCGAGGCCGCCCGCACCGAGGCGGAGGTGGCCGCCGCCAGCCTCGACACGGCGCGCGCCCAGGTCGCTCAAGAGCGCGCCCGCGCCCGCCAGCTCGAAAACCGGGTCGGACGCTCGACCCTGCGCTCGCCGATCGACGGCAAGGTGGCGTTGCGCTATCTCGACCCCGGCGCGGTGGTGCGCCCCGGCACGGTGGTGGTCCGCCTGATCAGCTCGAACCAGTTCCTCCTCCGCTTCGCCGTGCCGCCGGACGAGGCCGGCCACCTCCAACTCGGCCGCCGCGTCGCCATGCGGGTCGAGTCCCCCGACATGACGCTCCAGGGCACGATCTCCCGCATCGCCCCCCA
>DATAHG010000596.1:0-10828 GCA_036263295.1 Thermoanaerobaculia bacterium
CCGGGCTGGCCTTCGACATCGAAGGGCCCGACGCGCAGGAGCTGACCCTGCCGCCGGCGCCCCGCTTCGACAGCGAGCAGGCGGCGCACGAGATGGGCGAGCTGTACTGGATGGCCCTGGCGCGCGACGTCCCGTTCGCCAACTACGAGTCCGAGGCGAGCACGGTGGGGAGCTTGATCAAACGCGCCATCGAATCGCTCAACAACGAATTCCCCTCCTATGGCGGAACCCGCCCCGTCAACGGGTCCAGCCTGTTCCGCGGGATCTATCCCGGCGAGCAGATCGGTCCCTACGTCTCACAATTCCTGCTGCGCGGCAACGTGGATCCGCGCAAACCAGCCGGCCAGGGGCGCGACGCCACCGACGGGTTCATCTCGTACGGCTCCCGGACGATCGATCAGCGGATCACTCCGGCCGTCTCTTTCCTCAACCATCTCACCACCTTCACCTCCTGGCTCAACGCCCAGAACGGCGTGGACGGACGCGGCCAGGACCAGTTCGACACCACCCGCCGCTTCATTCGCAACCTGCGCGACGGCACCACCTACGTCCACTTCGATCAGGTTCTGGATGCCTATTACAACACCGCCTGGATCCTGATGTCGGAGCCCGACGGCAACCAGCTCACCTTCCAGAGCGGGGTGACCAAACGGCCGCAGATCGATCTGGAGTTCCCGAAAGATCAAGGCAATCCCTACGATCCGCCGGGCACCGCGCTGGATTCGAAGACCCAGGTGGGATTCGCCACCTTCGGGCCCATCCATCTGCTCCAGACACTGGCCGAGGTGCTCGGCCGGGCGCTCCGTGCCGTGTGGTGGCAGAAGTGGGGAGTCCACCGGCGCCTGCGGCCGGAGGAATATGGCGGCCGCGTTCACAACCACATCACGGGAGCGCGCACCTATTCTCTCCACACCAGCGTCCTCACGTCCTTGCAGACGGGAACGCTCAGCAACTACTTCAATGGGACCACCGGCTACCTTTTGCCGCAGGCCTACCCCGAGGGAGCGCCCACGCATCCGGCCTACGGCGCGGGGCACGCCACCGGCTCCGGCGCCTGCGTGACCATTCTCAAAGCCTTCTTCGATGAATCGAAGTCGATCGAAAACCCGGTGAGAGCCGCCGTCGACGGCCTGAGCCTGGTGGCGTACTCGGGCGAGGACGCCAGCCAGATGACCGTAGGCAGCGAGCTCAACAAGCTGGCCGGCAACATCGCCCTGTTCCGCAACGCGGCCGGCGTGCACTGGCGCAGTGACTACACCGATTCCCTGCCGTTCGGCGAAGCGATCGCGATCCGGCTCCTCCAGGAGATGAGCCTGACATTCAATGAAGACGATGCGTACTTCGAGCTGACCAAATTCAGCGGTCAGAAGATCCGCATCTTCGATGGAAAGGTGGTGAACGTCGAGTAATCCTCGAGCCGTCGGGACGGGGGGCCCGCGGGTCCCCCGTCCGCCCCGGCCTCGCCGTTCACCTTGCAGAGGCGCGCCATGTACGATGTATTCATCAGCCACGCTCACGAAGACCACCGGCGCGCGCTGCGCCTCTACCGGGATCTGCAACGGTTCGGAATCCGGCCCTGGATCGACTCCGAGGAGATCCTTGCCGGCGAGGACTGGCGGCTCGCGATCAGCCGGGGCATCCGCAACAGCCGCTTTTTCCTGGCGCTCATCTCGCGGCACTCCGTCTCCAAGGAGGGCTACGTTCAGAAAGAGATCCGCGAGGCCCTGGAGGTCTGGGACGAGAAGCCCGAAAACGAGATCTACGTCATCCCCGTCCGTCTGGACCGCACCCTGCCGCTGCACCACCGGCTGGAGCGGTCCAACTGGATCAATCTCTATCTCGGCTACGACGAGGGGCTGAACCGGATCCTGCGCGTGATCGCTCCCCACACTCTGCGCTAAACTGCATTCGTGTCCCAAGACACCGAAGATCTGCGGCGTCTTCAATCCGAAACCCGGACGGCGAGCTTCGGCCGGGCGACCTCCGATCTCCTGCTCGTTCCGGGCCTGACGGTGCTGTACCACACCGACCTCCGGCGGGTCGGCGAGCGCGCCGCCCTGAGCGGGCTCGCGGCGGGCCAGGACGCGGCCCTGTCGCGCGTCGGGCCGGCCTTCGCGGCGCCCGGCCAGGCCGTCGCCCGGCCGCTCGGAGACGTCTACCTCAGCCGGACCCCGCTGCGCCTGGCGCCGGGAGAGCGGCCGGGGAGCCTGCGCCTGCTCCGCGACGGCAGCCGCACCCCGCTCGCCGCCGACGGCGTGCCGGTCGAGGCGGAGCGCGCGATCTCGCCCGAGGAGCTGGAGCGCGGCGTCGTCCTCCTCCTCGCCGAGCGGATCGTCCTCCTTCTCTCGCTGATCGACCCGGTCGGACCGGGGACGCTGCCGCGCTTCGGCCTGGTCGGCGAGAGCCCCGCCCTGGTGCGCCTGCGCCAGGAGATCCGCCGGGTGGCCGACCTCGACGTGCCGGTCCTCCTGCGCGGCGAGACCGGCACCGGCAAGGAGCTGGTCGCCTCGGCCCTCCATGAGGCCGGATCGCGCCGCACCCGCCCCTATCTCGCGGTCAACATGGCGGCGATCCCGCCGGCGCTGGCCGCGGCCGAGCTGTTCGGCGCCGCCCGCGGCGCCTTCACCGGGGCCGACCGCCCGCGCGCCGGCTACTTCACCCGCGCCCAGGGGGGCACCCTGTTCCTCGACGAGATCGGCGAGACCCCGCCCGAGGTCCAGCCCCTGCTCCTGCGCGCCCTGGAGAGCCGCGAGATCCAGCCGGTCGGGGGCGAGCGCCCCCTCACTGTGGACGTCCGCCTCGTCGCCGCCACCGACGCCGATCTCGAGGCCGCGGTCGCCGACGGACGCTTCCGGGCGCCGCTCCTCCACCGCCTTTCCGGCTACGAGATCCTGGTGCCTCCCCTGCGCGCCCGGCGCGAGGACTTCGGCCGCCTGTTCGTCCATTTCCTGACCCGGGAGCTGGAGGCGACCGGCGAGGCCGGACGGCTGGACCTCGCCGCCCAGGACCGCCCCTGGATCCCCGCCGCCCTGGTGGCCCGGCTCGCGGCGTTCGACTGGCCCGGCAACGTCCGCCAGCTCCGCAACGCCGTGCGCCAGCTCGTGATCGCGGGGCGCGGCGCCGCCGAGGTCGAGCTCGGCCCGCAGCTGGAAAGGCTGCTCGGTCCGACGACGCCCGTCTCCGCCGCAACCGCGCCGCCGAGCGGCCCCCTGCCGCGGCCGCGCAAGACCTACCGGCGGCCGGAAGACGTCGGCGACGACGAGATGCTGGCCGTCCTCCAGGAGAACCGCTGGCGCCTGCAGCCCACCGCCGCGCGGCTCGGCATCTCCCGCACCGCGCTCTACCAGAAGATCGAAAAGAGCCCGCACATCCGCAAGGCCGCCGATCTGGACCGCGACGAGATTGAACAGGCTTTCCAGGCGGCCAGCGGCGACCTCGACGGCATGGCCGAACGCCTCGCGGTCTCCAAGCGCGGTCTGCAGCGCCAGATGAAGCGGCTCGGCGTGCCCTGAGCCCGGGCGGAAACCCGCCTGTTTCCAACGCTGTATCATGGTGTGGTTTTGCGTGGGACCCTAACAGGGGGGAAGTCGGTGCAATGAATACCACCAACGATCTCGACAAGAAGCCCGGCCACGATCGGAAGCAGCGCCTCGAGGCCGAACAGTCCCTGCGTGAGAGCGAGCAGACCTTCCGCCTGCTCGTCGAAGGGGTGCGCGACTACGCCATCTTCATGCTCGACCCCTCCGGCCATGTCGCGACGTGGAATCTCGGCGCCGAGCGGATCAAGGGCTACTCCGCCAACGAGATCATCGGCCAGCACCTTTCCCGCTTCTACCCGGAAGAGGCAGTCGCCCGCGGCTGGCCCGACTACGAGTTGAAAGTCGCGGCCGCCGACGGCCGATTCGAGGATGAAGGCTGGCGCGTCCGCAAGGACGGCTCCCTTTTCTGGGCCAATGTGATCATCACGGCCGTGTACGACGGCGGCCGCCTGTGCGGCTTCTCGAAGGTGACCCGCGATCTCACCGAGAGAAGGAAGATGGAGGAGGAGCTGCGGCTTGGGCGGGACCTGCTGGAGCTGCGGATCCAGGAGCGCACCGCCGAGCTGATGCGCGCCAACGAGGAGCTGCAGGAGCACGCCCAGAGAATCGAGACACTGATCGGCGAGCTGAAAGTGGCCGACCGCCGGAAAAACGAGTTCCTCGCGACCCTGGCCCACGAGCTGCGCAACCCCCTGTCCCCGATCCGCCACGCGGTCCAGCTCCTGCGCCTGATCCAGGGAGATCCCGACCGTCAGCAGCAATCCCTCACCATGATCGAGCGGCAGGTCGGACAGATGGTCCGCCTGATCGACGACCTGCTCGACATCTCCCGGATCACCAACGACAAGCTCTCCCTCCGGAAAGAGCGGATCGACCTGTCCGCGGCGGTCGCCAGCGCCCTGGAGACGACCCAGCCGCTCTTCGAAGAATCGGACCACGAGCTGACCGTCACTCTGCCTCCGGAGCCGATCTACCTGGACGCCGACCTGACCCGCCTAGCCCAGGTTTTCGTGAACCTGCTCAATAACGCCGCGAAATACACGGAGAGAGGCGGGCAGATCGAGCTGAAGGCCGAAACCCGCGGCGGCGAGGTGGTGGTTTCGGTGCGGGATACCGGCATCGGCATCGCTCCCGAGCACCTGCCCCATCTGTTCGAGATCTTTTCGCAGTCCGCTCCGGCCCTGGAACGCTCCGGCGGCGGGCTGGGGGTCGGCCTGGCGCTCGCCCGCGGTCTGATCGGGCTGCACGGCGGCAGCATCGAGGGGCACAGCGCCGGTCCCGGCCAGGGCAGCGAGTTCGTCGTCCGCCTGCCCCTCGCCGCGGCGGATCCCGCGCCGGCGGCGGCCTCGGAAACCGCTGGGGAGCGCCAGCGCACGGCGGGGCGCCGCATCCTCATCGCGGACGACAATCGGGACGCCGCCGAAAGCCTCAGCCTGTTATTGGGATTCCTGGGCCACGAGGTCACCACCGTCCACGACGGCCGCCAGGCCATCGGAGCCGCGGCGAGCGGCCATCCGGACGTGGCGCTCCTCGACATCGGCATGCCGGAGCTCAACGGCTATGAGGTCGCGGAGCACATCCGCCAGCAGCCCTGGGGCCAGGACATCGTCCTCGTCGCGATTACCGGCTGGGGGCAGGAAAACGACAAAAGGAGAGCCCGCGAGGCCGGTTTCGATCACCACCTGACCAAGCCGGTGAACCTCCCCGATCTCGAAAAGCTGCTGGCGGCGGCGCCGAGCCGGCAAGCCCCTTCAGAATGAACGGCGTTATTCGACTGCCTTGATCTGAACCGGCTGCGGCCAAGGGTAGGAAACCGAGTTGGCCTGGGCTGTCATGGCGGCCCCGTCCATGGCTTCCCGTGCCTGAGGACCCCAAGCCAGGATGGACACGGTGCCCCGGGGCAGGTTATTGGCGGTCCAATACCCATTCTGATCGGTGACCGGAGGCGCGGCGGTCAGCCAGGTGAGGACAGCCCCCGACAGGCGCCAACCTTCGACCCAGACCGCCAGATCCGCTTTTCTGGACGCCTCTCCCGACGCGTCCTTTACCTGGATCGTCAACGGCCGGTCCGCGGCCATCGGGAGGGACCAGACCACCTCGTTCTCCTCGCCTTGGGGTCTCCACTCCCGTACCGAGAACGCGGCGGCAGAATGCTTCGCCAGGAGAAATCCATTCTGCTTGCGGGGAATCCTCACGCTCCCTTCACCGTCGGCCCGCGCGAAAAAGAGCTCCCGCGCCGTAGCCAGTGAATCGACCAGCAGGACCTGCGCCGCCGACGCCGGAGCACCGTTCGGCAGAGTCAAGCGCACCGAGATGGTCTCGCCGACAGGTTGGAGCCGCACCTCGAACCTCTGATCTGCGTCTGCATCGAGAATCTCCGCCTTCATGGGCTCGCGCATCCCGGCATATCCCTCGGCTGAGGCGCGCAGCTCCAGTTTTCCTGCCCGAAGGGGCGGCAGACGGGCCTCGCCGGTCTCATCGGTCTTCATGATCTGAAAGACCGCCTTCTCTCGCCGCTCCTGGCGTGCCTGCTTTATGGTGTCGTCGCCCGCGTCGTAGCTATTGCGGAAGTCCACGGAAGCCGTGGGTATCCCCTTGCCGGTCGCCGCGTCGAGCACCTTCACTCTGAAGTCGCCGTCCGGCAGGTGAAAGTCGATCTCTTTCGATTCTGTGAGAGCCGGCCGAAAAAAGTCGAAATATGGCGTACGGCCGACTCCATCGAGTTGGATGGAAACCGTCTGAACCGGTTCGAGGAAAACGGTCTGATATCTGCCATCCTCCTCGGCTCGCACCTCCGTCTCGCGCTTCGCGTTGGCAAAGGTCAGCCTCGCCGGATGCCCCTTGTCTCCGTAGTAGACCGTACCTCCCACCGTGATCAGCTCCGGCTTCAGCAGTAGAAACCCGTCCTGGCCGGGGCCGAGGTCCACCTCGCGAGAGAACGAGCCCAGATTCGTTCGCAGCTCGACCTGCAGCAGAGCCGGCGGGAGACGTTCAAAGTCCAGCGGAACCTCGGCCGGCGCCAGAGCCCGGTGCGCGAGGACCTCTCCCTGCGGGAGGTGCCGGATCTCGAGCACCGGCTCTTCTTGCATCAAGGCAGCCGGGAGATCGAGCTGGACTTTGAGAGCCGGTTTCGGCTTCAGCTCGTCGGCCACACGCTCGATCTTTCCCGTCTGGAGCTGGATCGGCGGGCTTTGGAAGAAATCCCGATCCGACTCGCCTCTCAGTTCGGCGAGCCCCGGAGCCAGGCCATACCAGAAAGCGTAGATTTTGTCGGCAGTAAAGATCGCCAGGTCCGGCACCTTTTCGACGCCCTCTTGCCGAACCATCAATTTGACTTCCAACTCGCCCGCCCTTCCCGCTACGCGGTGGCGCGCCAACTCGGCGACGAGATCCGCGCCATCCTGCGGTCTTTCGAGCGGAATCTCGACCGTGGCGCGCTCGCGGACCTCAAAGGCGCGGCTCAGCGCGACATAACTCTGGGTCTTTCGATTCCACAGCCCCCCGACCGTCCTTCCGGCCGGCATGAGCATGCCATCGCCCACGTCGGCCGCATTCCTCCTGGGCGAGATTTCCCAGCGGGCGAAGCCCGATTGGAGATAACTCCCGGCGTGAAGCAGATGGAGCTCGAGATCCGGATTTCTGGGAGTGGTCGCCGAAAGCTTCACACGGCCCGCGGGACCCACCGTATAGACGGTGCTCAGGCCGCCCTTCGCGACGGGAGCTCCCCAGAGAATCCGTCCGGCGAAAGGAGTCATGCGCCAGCCGCCCTGCAGCCAGACGCGGTAATGTCCCGGCGGAGGCTGAAACCACTTCCCTGCAGGGTAGGCCAGCTCCACTGCGGGATCGTCCTCCGGAGTGAGGTGGACTTCGAGGCCGGAGGGATCGAAGAAATCAGGAGAGCCGGAATCGTCGTACAAAGCGGGGAGCACGACGATGGCCGCTCTGCCGTCGATGACACCCGGCCCTTCCGGCATGTACTTTTGCGGCGGGTCGGCCGATACCAGAAGGCTCATCCCAATCAAGAACAGCAGTAATCCGACCAAGGTCCACGAGCTTGATCTGTGCATACCAGGTCCGTCCTACTTTCCAGGCCTACCCGTCCATGCCGGCTGTGGGGTCATCGTCAACAGCCGCCGCTCAATTCTACCCCCGACAAGTCGAAGAGGCTGCGGCTGGAGGAAAGCATCCCTCGTCTCTGCATGCAACTCACCCGCCCCGGGCACAACTCCGTACCACACTGCATAGGTCCGATCGGTCAGCGCAATCTGCAGGTCCGGCGTCAACTTCTGTCGGTTGAGCTGTAACTCGATCTTCATTTTGGCATCGTCGGCGCTGCTCGCGAGGGAGGGGCGCTGAATCTGTGCGACGAGCGCTGCTCGCTCTGCGGTCGGCTGTTCAAAAGGCACCGTGACGGTCTCGCGTGCCTTGACCTCGAAAGGACGGCTCAGTGCTACGTAGCCCTGGCTCTGCTCATCCCAAAGCGCGCCGATCGCCGGCCCCACCGGCATCAGCAGGCCGGCCCCTACCTCACGGACAGGCTTCCTCCGTGAGAGCTCCCATCGTGGATACCCGTCTTCAAGGTAAGCTCCCGCGTGCAGGAGTCGAAGGAAAAGGCCTGACTTTTTCGCGACCTCCGGTGAAAGCGTGACACGGCCAGCCGGGCCGACCGCAGCGGATGTGACGAGCCCACGCCCTCGAAATAGCTGGGGCGAGAAGCGGACCACGTGTGTGAAAGGGGAGATCTGCCACTCTCCTTCGATCCAGACACGGTAGCGCCCGCGAGGCGGCTGGGACCAAGTCCCGCAGGGGATTTCAAAATCTACGTCGGGATTATCGTAACCGGTAAGGTGGGCCACAAAGCCCCAAGGGAGCAGGGGCTCGCGCTTCCCAAGGGCCTGTGGCACAACGGTGATCGCTACCTTGCCATGGATCTGCCCTGACGCGGGATCCGGCAACCCCGGAGGCACGGAGTTGCCCTTCAAGGTTGCGCACCATCCGATCAGAATAGCCAGACAGAAGCCGGAGCGCTTCGCCCAGCTCTTTCTGACAGCGTCAAAAGCCACCAGAACCTCCACCACAGCATGAATCACCCGTGCTGATGCCGCAATTCACCGGACTGCACCGCACGCATGCGGTGTCCGCTTCACCCGCGATATCACAAAGATAGAAGTCTCCGTAGCCATGACACTCCTTGCCACACTCGACACAAGGGTCGTCAAGGCAGTTGGAGGGCCGCCACGATACGGCTGCGGCAGGCAAGAGCAGGGTCAGAAGACCGATCGCCCACACCGTTTTCATTGTTTCTCCCCCTTGGATCCTTCCTGCAGACCGTACGAGTTTAGCGGAAACGGCCACCGCTGGCCCTGAGAATCGCCGAAGGAGCAGAGTAGGGCCGCAGGGCCAGCTGGCCGTTCGGCCTCAGTCCCGGCGGTGCTCCTCCATCGCCTTCGCAAAACGCGATGCGGTCATGCCGATGAGAGGCCGGTAGAGGTATCGCAACATCCAGCCGGGAAATCCCTGGCCCCGTTCCTCCTGCGCGACCCGCGCCCGGGGATGATCCATGAAGCGGAAGGCCGATGCACGAAAGCGGCTCAGGTCGTGCCAGAAGTCGATCCGCGCCAGATGTTTCACATTTTTATAGCCATAGTGGGCCGGCGCGATCAGCCGGAGCGGCGCGCCGTGCTCGATGGTCAAAGGCTCCCCGGCCAGACGGTCCGCCAGCAGGACGTCCGGGCGGAGCAGGTCGTCGAGTGGCAGGGAGGTGCGATAGCCGTCCTGTCCCCGTAGAAGCACGATCGACGCGCCGGGCCGGGGGCGCGCCCGCGGCTCGAGGACCCGCTCGAAAAAATCGGCAAAGCGGACGCCTGACCACGGCAGCGTGAGACAACTCCAGGTCGTCACACAGTGGAAATCGCTGACCTGCTCGACTCTTGGAAGACCTTCGAGCGGATCGGAAAGGGCGATCTCCTCCTCCACCTCGCCGCCGACCTGGATCACGGCCCGGGACGGTTCTTTCGGGAACCGCCGGGCGTACGGCGTGAGGCCGAAGCGCGGGAAGACGGCGCTGACGCGCTGTCCCGGAGGGAGGCTGGGGCTGGGGCTGGGGCTCATGCCCGGATGCTACACTGCCGCCACCATCCAGAAGGAGATTCCCATGACAAAGTGGACGAGAACCGGCCGTCTCCTGCTGTTCGCGCTCCTGCTCTTCCCGGCCGCATCCCTGGCCGCCGAGACCGCCGAGGCGAAACGCCCCCCGATCGATCTGCGCGGGGTCCGGGTGGTCGATCTCACCTACCCCTTCGACGAGAACACCCTCTACTGGCCCACGTCGCCCACGACGTTCAAGCTGGACCGCCTGTCCTACGGCAAGACCGAGGGGGGCTACTTCTACTCGTCGAACGCCTTCTGCACCCCGGAGCACGGCGGCACCCACCTGGATGCCCCGATCCACTTCGCCGAAGGCAAGCGCACGGCCGATCAGATCCCGCCCGAGCAGCTCATCGGCCCCGCCGTGGTGGTGGATGTCAGCGCCCAGGCCGCCGCAGACCCGGACTACCGTCTGACACTCAAGGATGTTCAAGCCTGGGAAGCAAAACATGGAGCAGTGCCGCAAGGGGCCCTCTTCCTGTTGCGCACCGGCTGGGGGAAGCGCTGGCCGGACCGCAAGCGCTACCTCGGCGATGACAAGCCGGGCGACGCCTCGAACCTCCACTTCCCGTCCTATGGCGCCGAGGCCGCGCGCTACCTCGTCGAGCAGCGCAAAGTCGGCGCCATCGGCGTCGACACCGCCAGCATCGATCACGGCCCCTCGAAAGACTTCATCGTCCACCAGATCGCCAACGGCGCGAACGTACCGGGCCTGGAGAACATCGCGCACCTGGAGGAGCTGCCGCCGACCGGCGCCTGGGTCATCGCACTCCCCATGAAAATCGCGGGAGGCTCCGGAGGGCCGGTGCGGATCGTGGCGCTGGTGCCCGCGAGACAAACCGGACCCTCTTCACGTTGACCATCGTCACCGTCCTTTCCTATACTGGGAAAATGGCGATCAAGAGATTGGACCACGTCAGCGTCGTCGTCGACGACCTTGCAGCCGCTATCGCTTTCTTTTCCGAGCTCGGTTTGGAGCGGGAGGGTGAGGCGGCGATCGAGGGAGAGTGGGTAGACCGCATCAACCGGCTTGAAGGTGTTCAAGTCGACATCGTCATGATGCGGACCCCAGATGGGCACGGGCGGCTTGAGCTGACGAAGTTCCACAATCCAAAACTGGTCGAGATCGAACCGGCGATCGC
>DATAHG010000597.1:0-7746 GCA_036263295.1 Thermoanaerobaculia bacterium
GAGAAAGCTCTCGAGCTATGTCAACCGGGCCCTGAGGCTCCAATTGCAGCAGGACCGCCTGGCCGGCCTGCTCGGTGATCTCGAGAGGGAGCAAGGGCCAATCCCCCAGGACGTCATGGAAGAGGTTCGCCAAGAATGGCCGGCCCCCGGAGAGAAATCAAGAAGGCGGCACAGCGCCTGATCCTGGATTCCGGCGCGGTCATCGCCCTGGCTCATGGGGAAGTTCGAGCCAGGGCCTTTCTTGCGAGAGCGCTGGAGCTTGGAGTCTTCGTCGAAGTCCCGGCCGTCGTGGTGGCCGAGACCCTGCGCGGTGGTCCACGGGACGCTCAGGTCAACCGCGCACTGAAGGCGATCGGGCAGATCGTAGCGACAGACGAGCAAACCGCGCGCACCGCTGGGCGGCTTCTAGCCGCCGCACGCTCTTCAGCAACCGTGGACGCCCTCGTTGTGGCTCATGCTGTCGAAGCGGGAGGTGCCCAGATCCTCACCGGAGATCAAGAAGACCTCGTCCGCTTGGCTGCACCTCATTCCGAGGTTCTGATTCGTCCTCTCTAGGGAGTCGCCGCGCCTGCCACGCTTCTTGCAAAAGGATGGGGATGACCGGCGAAGGACCGCCGGTTCAACTCTTCTTCGGAAGGAGTGTGACGGATGGCAAAAGAGAAGAGTGACATCGAAAAGCTCCGGGAGCTGATCAAGGGCATCCGCATCGCGATGCTCACCACCGTCGATGAGGACGGCTCCCTGCGTAGCCGCCCCATGGGCACCCAGCAGGCCGAGTTCGACGGCGATCTCTGGTTCTTCACCGCGCACAGCTCTCCCAAGGTGAACGAAGTCGAACGCGAGCATCAGGTCAACGTCTCCTACTCGGATCCTGACAGCCAGCGCTACGTCTCCGTTTCGGGGACGGCCCGCGTGGTGCGCGACCGCGCCAAGGCCGAGGAGCTTTGGAATCCCTTCCTGAAGACCTGGTTCCCCAAGGGGCTCGACGACCCCGAGCTGGCCCTCCTCAAGATCGAGGTTCAGAAGGCCGAGTACTGGGACTCTCCATCGAGCGCCATGATCCACCTGGTCGGCATCGTGAAAGCCACGCTGACGGGGAAGAGGCCCGATCTGGGGGAGAACGAGAAGCTCGATCTGTCCAACGCCTCCGGCTCGACCCAGCAGCCCGAGCTCACCGCCAACCGGCGATAGGGAACGCCGGCCCTGCAGGACGAGCGCGGCGCCGCCTCTGCGCTGAGGCTGGGGCCGCGCTCGCCTTGCCGGGCGCCACAGAAGCTGACCGGACGAGGGAGTCCCTTATTTCGGCCGTTCCATTGGGGCCTACCTCGCGGGCTCGAACAGCTCCACCGGGTTGCCGTCGGGATCCTCCAACTGGATCTGCTTCCCTCCGGGGCCGGTTTCAATCTCATTCCTGAAGCGGAGACCTTCCTTTTTCATGGCCTCGACGCGGGATGGAAGATCCTGGACCTCAAGGGCCAGCCGGTTCCACCCGCCCGGCTCCTGCTGGCGTCCGTCCGGCATGGGGCGGGAGCCCGAGCTTTGAGGGCCGCTCAGCCACAGAGTGAGGTTCCCATTCGTGACGCTGGCAAAGGCCGGCCCGGATCGCTGCACGAGGTGGAATCCCAGGTGGCCCGTGTAGAAGGCCAAGGAGCGTTCGACGTCCTTCACCTGGTAGCGGACTCCCGCGAACCGGAAGGCGGGTTGATCCTCTCCCGGCGGTTTTTCGGCCGGCTGGGCCACGGCGCTTCCCACTACCAGCAGTCCGATCCAACAGAATCCCAGGACAACAGACGGGTTCAACATGAGCCTTACCTCCTGATCGTTTTCCGGTCCGTGGCGGGACAGGGCTCCCGCGATTCACGCTCCATCCTGGGGCCCGAGACAAAGCCGGTATTGGAAAAAATTGAACCTACTCGTTGGAACCGGCGTGCGGGAGGTGATTCGGCAGGACGCGCTCGCTGCGCTGGCGCAGGTAGTCGGAAGGGCTCAGGCTCGCAAACGCAAGAAAGTCGCGGATCAGGTGCGATTGATCGAAATAGCCGCAGTCCACCGCCGTCCGCGCCCAATCGGGAGACGCCGATTTCGGCACCAGCGCCCGGGCCCGCTGGAAGCGCCGGATGCGGGAATACAGCTTCGGCTTCAGGCCGACCTCGGCCGCGAACACCTGGATGAAGCGCTTCTGGCTCAGGCCGACGTGCCGGGCGACCTCCCGCACCCTCACGTCCGTTCCGGCCTGCTCGAAAAGATGGAGCGCCTCCCGGACCGCGCCATGGCGCACCGGCGGGTCCCGGAGCCGCGAGAGAAGGGTCTCTTCGATCAGGGAGAAGCGCTCGGAGGGACGGACGGCGGCGCAGAGCCGCTCCCGCAGCTCGGTTGCGATCCTTGCTCCCCAGACGGTTTCGAGATCGACGTGGGCATCGGCCAGCTCGCCCGCCGGCAGGCCGAGGAACGGGAAGGCCCCGCCCGGCCGGAAATGCACCCCCAGGATCGAAGCGTGCTGAACCGGGTCGATGACAAAGGGCGCGCTGTAGGTTCCCGAGAGCACCGCCCCGGAATACCGCCGGCAGCCACCGGGTTGCGCGGGATCGTCGATCCGGATCTCATCGTCCCGCAGATTGATCACCAGCTCGATGGTCCCGCTCGGCAGGATCCGCTCCCGCCGGTGCGGCGGTGCGTCCGAGCAGAGCCAGAAGCGCTCGATGAACGGGGCCAGCCGCAGGGTCGGAGTGTGGGACTGGTACTGCATGGCCTCTCACTGTACGGCGCGCGAGGCGCCGGGTCCAGAGCGAGACGTGTTCACTTTGCGGGCCCGCGGTGAAATACTTCGGCCCCCAGGAGGTCCAAGTGCCCTACGTCAATGTGAAGATCACGAAGGACGGCGTCACCCAGGAGCAGAAGGCGCAGATCGTCGCGGAGATCACTCAGACGCTGGTGCGGGTGCTGGGCAAGAAGCCGGAGCAGACCCATATCGTCATCGACGAGGTCGAGCTGGACAACTGGGGTTTCTCCGGGATGCTCACCAGCGATTACCGCAAGCGGGAGAAGTGATGGCAGCGACTCGAAGGTTCTGGCTCACCCTCCTGGCGTTGCTTCTTCCCGCGCTCGGCGCCTGGGCCGAGGACCGGGCGGAGCCGCTGGTCATCGGCGAGACGTTCACGGTGGCGTCGAAGGTCCTCGGTGAGACCCGGCGGATCAATGTCTATCTGCCGCCCGGCTACTCGGAAAAGCCGGATACACGGATGCCGGTGCTGTATATGCCGGACGGCGGCCTCGCCGAAGATTTCCTGCACGTTGCCGGTCTCGTGCAGATCTCCGTCACCAACGGGACGATGCGGCCTTTCCTGCTGGTCGGCATCGAAAACACCGAGCGCCGCCGCGACATGACCGGTCCGACCGAGGTGGCGGAGGACCGCAAGATCGCGCCCCGGGTGGGCGGCTCCGCGGCGTTTCGCCGGTTCCTCCGCGAGGAGCTGATGCCGCAGGTGAAGCGGCGCTACCGCACCACCGACGAAACGGCGATCGTGGGAGAATCCCTGGCAGGGCTGTTCGTGATCGAGACCTTCCTGCTGGAGCCGGACCTGTTCGACACCTATCTCGCTTTCGATCCCAGCCTCTGGTGGAACAACGAGGCGCTGGTCCGCGGCGCCGACGAGCGCCTGCGGGCCCAACCTGCGCTCAAGAAAACCTTGTATTTTGCGAGCAGCGAAGAGAAGGATATCGCGGCGGCCGCGCAAAAGCTGGCCGAGACTCTCGGTAAACGCGCCGGGACCGGCCTCCACTGGCACTATGAACGAATGCCGGAGGAGAAGCATTCGACGATCTATCATCCCGCCGCGCTCAGGGCGTTCCGCGCGGTATTCAAGCCGTCTCCGAGTCTTCAGAAATGAGCGATCTAAGCCACCTTTTCGAAAACAACCGCGCGTGGGCCGCCGAAATGACCCGGCAGGACCCCGAGTTCTTCAGCCGCCTGACCCGCCAGCAGGCGCCGGAGTACCTGTGGATCGGGTGCTCCGACAGCCGGGTGCCGGCGAACCAGATCGTCAACCTGCTGCCCGGCGAGATGTTCGTTCATCGCAATGTCGCCAATGTGGCGGCCCATTCGGATCTGAACTGCCTGTCGACCATCCAGTTCGCGGTGGAGGCCCTGCGGGTCCGCCACATCATCGTCTGCGGGCACTACGGTTGCGGCGGCGTCCTGGCCGCGTTGCGGGACGAGCGGCTGGGGCTGGTCGACAACTGGCTGCGGCATGTCCAGGATGTCCGCTGGAAGCACCGGGCTGAGCTCGCGGCGCTCGAAAGCGAGGCGCAACGGCACCACCGGCTGTGCGAGCTCAACGTGATCGAGCAGGTCGTGAACGTCAGCCAGACGACGGTCGTGCGCGACGCCTGGGCCCGCGGGCAGGAGCTGGCGGTCCACGGCTGGGTGTATGACATCCAGGACGGGCTGATCCGCGATCTCGGCGTGTCGGCCGCGGGGTCTTCTCTCCCGTAGGAGTCCCGTAGGAGCGGTCAGCTCCGGGACAGTCTCTGGAGGCTGGCGCGGAGGAGGTCGTGGAAGGCGGCGTCGGGCTTTTCGCGCCGCGCCTCGGCCACGGCGCGCTCGGCTTGGCGCGCGTTGTAGCCGAGGTTGACCAGGGCCGAGACCACGTCCTGGTCGGCCGGGGCGGCCTTTTCGGGCAGCTCGGCGGCGAGCTCCCGCATCTTGTCCTTGAGCTCCAGGATCATCCGCTCGGCGGTCTTCTTGCCCACCCCCGGGATGGTCCCCAGCCGGCCGAGGTCCCCCCCGGCGATGGCGGTCAGGAGGTCGTCCGGCGCCATGCCGGAGAGCACGACCCGGGCGAGGCGCGGGCCGATCCCGCTCACTGCGATCAGTCGTTCGAAGATCTGCTTTTCCCGCTCGGTCCAGAAGCCGAACAGGGAGAGGTCATCCTCGCGGACCTGGGTGTGGATGAAGAGGGCGATCTTCTCCCCCGGTCCCCGGCGCTCGATCTCATAATAGGTAGAGAGCGGGATGTGGATCTCGTAGCCGACGCCGTGGACGTCGAGCAGCACCCGCTCGGGCGAGGTGCGGAGGAGCTGGCCCTGCAGGTAGCCGATCATGGCTGGGGATTGTACAGGCGAAGGGGAGGGGTACTGGCAGCCGGCGCTCCCAGTACCCCTGTGTCTGGCTCAGCTCGCCGGGGTGGCCTGGTCGCCGATCAGGCCGAAGGACTCCAGGAGCTGGCGGTCGTACTCGACGCCCAGCTCGCGGCGGCGCTGCTCCAGAAGGGCGGCGCGCAGGCGGCCGAGCTTGTCCTGCTTGACGGTCAGGAGGGTCTGCTGCCGGGCGGCCTGCAGCTCGGTCGGGGTCACCCCCTTGCGCTCGGTCACCTGGAAGAGCAGCGCGCCCGCCGGATCGGCCACCGGGCCGCCGACGTCGCCGATCTTGAGGTCCATCGCCTTGCGGGCGAGGTCGGGATTGAAGCCGAGACCCGGGATGCTGCCGTTGAGGCCGAACTCCGGCGTCTCCTTGATCGCGAGGCTGAGCTCGGCCGCCACCTGGTCGAGGGTCTTGCCGCCGGCGCGGGCCGCGTTCAGGCGGTCGATCGCGACCTTCTGCTCGCGGGCGCGGGCCGCCGCCGCCCGGACCCGGGGCTCGACGTCGGCCAGCTTCGGCGGCGCCGGCTCGATGATGTTCTGGAGGTAGATCACCGCCCAGCCGCGCGGCACCTGGACGGCTTCCGAAACGCCCCCCTTTGCGAGCTGGAAGGCCGCGGCGGTGAAGGTCGGCGCGTAGCCGAGGTCCTTGACCGGATCGTTCTGGCCGAACTTGCCGGTGGTCGCGAAGGTGACGCCGGGGTTCGAATTGGCGATCGCCTGCAGGGCTTCGGCGCTCTTCGGCTTGTCCTTGGCGAGGCGGGTGGCGAGATCCTTGGCGCGGGTCTCGGCGAGCTTCTGCACCCGCTCGCCCGACAGCCGGGCCTGGATCTGCGCTTTCGCCTCCTCGAAGGGGCGCTCGCCGCCCGGCCGCTTGTCGGTCACCTGGATCAGGTGGAAGCCGTACTGCGTGCGCACCGGGCCGATCACCTTGTTGACCGGGGCGGAGAAGGCGGCGTTGGCGAATTCCGGCACCATGCCCTGGCGGCCGAAGTAGCCGAGGTCGCCGCCCGAGGTCTTCGAGGCGGTGTCATCGGAGTACTCCTGGGCGACGGCGGCGAAGTCGGCGCCGCCGGAAAGGCGGCGCTGCGCCTCCTCGATGCGGGCCCGGGCCTGCTGCTCGTTGCGCTCGGCGTTGACGAAGACCAGAATGTGGCGCGCCCGCACCTGCTCCTCCTGGCTGAACTCGCTCTTGTGCGAGTCGTAGTAGGAGCGCAGCTCGGCGTCATTGACCGGGCTCTGCTCGCGCAGCTTCTCGAAATCCACCAGGAGATAGGCCGCCTCGCGCTGCTCGGGCAGGCGGAACTCGGCCTGATGGGCGTCGAAGTAGGCCTGCAGCTCGTTCTGCGGAATCTGGCCCGCGATGTCGCCGAGCTGGGTCACCGGGAGCTGGACGTAACGGATCTTGGCGCGCTCGACCTGCTCGCGGTAGGTCCGCTCGACCTCCTTGTCGCTCACGTAGATGCCGGCCATCAGCGCCTGGTTGAGCTTCTGGAGGATGAGTTGCTCGCGCAGGCTCTTCTCGAATTCGGCCGCGCTCCGGTAGCCGCCCTGCCTCTGCAGGAAGCGCTCGTAGGCCTCCTGGCCGATGAACTGCCCCTTCTCGTCCTTGAAGGCGGGCTCGGCGAGGATGAAGTCCTGCATCTCCTTGTCGGAGACCCGCAGGCCCATGCGCTCGGCCTCGGTCATCAGGATCTTCTGGTTGATGAGCTGGTCCAGCACCTGGACCGGCAGGCGCATCTGCTTCGCGGTCTCCGCGGTGAACTGCTCGCCCATGGCCTGGCGGTACTGGGCCTCGACGCGCTGGTAGACCTGGCGGAACTCCTCCAGGCTGACCGACTGGTCGCCGGCGGTGGCCGCGTTGCCCTGCTGGCCGAGCTGGCCGTTTTTGTTGAAGCCACCGAAGTCGGTGAAGATGAACAGCACGAAGACGGCGATGACGACCCAGAGGATCCAGATCAGATGCTTCAGGTTGTCACGAAAGACCTTGAGCATTGGGTAGAAACTCCTTCAAGAGACCCTTCAAAAGGAACCCGGAACTGTAGCAGCGCCGCGCCCGCTGTACAACCCCGGCCCGGGTGCCGGTCCACCGGCCGGGCCAGGAGGCGTGCAAAAAGAGCCCGGTTCTCTAACGCTTTTGTGTTATATTCGGCTTCCCAAATGCAAGGAGCCAGAGGGCTTTCAAGGGAGTCAGGGAGTCCAAGTGCCCCCCCAGACCGCTGCCCGCCCGGGTAAAAAGGACAAGGACTGGTACAGCATATCCGTGGATACACTCCGCGGATGGGGGCTGTTGCTGCTCATCGTCGTGGGGCTGGGCCTCGGCTGGTTCGGCTACCGCGTCTGGGAGCAGCGCGCGCTGGAGCGCGCGTCCGCCCGCCAGATCGCCGACTGCCAGGAGCTGCTCCAGCGCCTGGAGGGCGAGAAGACGACCAGCAACTATCGGGAGCAGCTCAACGCCGCCCGGAAGACCTTCCAGGAAGCGCAGGCGAGCTTCGGCTCGCGGGACTACCGGGCCGCCTTGCGGGATTCCGGGGAGAGCTACGCCATCCTCCTCTCGCTGCTCGAGCTGATGGAGGTCCCGAGCTCGGTCGGCCAGGCGCAGTTCATCGC
>DATAHG010000598.1:0-1527 GCA_036263295.1 Thermoanaerobaculia bacterium
GCCTTGAAGCCGCCGTTGTTGGTGGCCTGCTTCTGCTTGACGATGTCCGCCTCCATGGTCGCCGCCAGGTGGTTGGCCTGGCCGGTGAGGTCGGCGGAGGTGTGGTAGTCCACCCCGTCCTTCTTGAAGGCGTTGTTGCGGGTGTAGGCCCACAGCACCGTGGCGAGGCCGAGCTCGTGCGCCCGGGAGAAGGCCTCGGCGATCTCGACGATCTCGCGGTCCGAGTCCTCGCTGCCGAAATAGACGGTGGCGCCCACCGCCGCGGCGCCCATCTCCCAGGCCTGCTCCACCTGGGCGAAGAGGATCTGGGCGAACTTGTTGGGATAGGTCAGCAGCTCGTTGTGATTGATCTTCACGATGAAGGGGATCTTGTGGGCGTACTTGCGCGCCACCGCTCCGAGCACGCCGAGGGTCGAGGCCACCGCGTTGCAGTTCCCTTCGACGGCCAGCTTGACGATGTTCTCGGGCGCGAAATACTCCGGGTTCGGCGCGAAGGAGGCGGCGCCGGAGTGCTCGATCCCCTGGTCCACCGGCAGGATCGAGAGATAGCCGGTGTTGGCCAGCCGGCCGGTGCCATAGAGGCGCTGCAGGTTGACCAGCACGCCCGGCTTGCGGTCCGAGGCGCCCCAGGCCCGTTCGACGTGGTCGGGTCCCGGCAGCATCAGGTGCTCTTTGGGGATGCCCTTGCACGTGTAAGAAAGGAGGCTCTCGGCCTCGTCACCGAGCCAGCCGGCGATACGGTCGGCGCTATTGCTCCGGGGGGTTTCCAGGGTTGCCATGGGATCTCTTTCTCCCGTATAGGACTGTGATTCAGAGGTTTGAGGATGCCGCAGGGTCCCACGAGGGGGTGCGGCAGGGGCATATCCTATCAGGCCCGCCCAGGGAGCGGGATTCTTGAATCCGAAATTTCATGCAACGGCTGCGCCCATGGCCACCCTCAGACCACCCCGGCGCTTCCCAGCCGGGCGGTGAGGTCCCGAGTGGCCGCTGCTGGGAGCGCCGGCGTCCCGCCGGCAATTGATTTCATATGCCGGCAAGATGCCGGCGCTCCCAGCAGCGTTCTCTTCCCATGAACGGATTCGGCTCGATCACGGCCGCTCCCCGCGCCCCTCCCAGATCGCCCGCGAGACCTCGGCGATCTTGCGGTCCGCCTCGGCCTGGTCGGCAAAGCCGGCGGTGAGGACGACCAGGATATACGGCGCCTCTCCCTCCGGGAACACGATCGCGGCGTCGTGGTGGATGCCGGTGATGTCGCCGGTCTTGTGGGCGACACGGGTGCCCGGCGGGAGTCCGGCCGGGATCTTTTCGTTGAATTCCTGGGCGCGCAGGATGTCGAGCATCCTCTCCCGCGAGGCCGGGGTCCAGGGAGAGTCCTGCGCTTCCGGGAGGAGGGCCCGGAGGACGAGCAGGAGGTCGCGGGCGGTCGTCACGTTGTTGAGCCCGGCGTCGAAGGCCTTCTGGTCCTCGACGCCGCGCAGGACCCGGAGGTCCTCGGCGCCGAGCTGGCGCATCAGGTCGGTGACCTGG
>DATAHG010000599.1:0-1701 GCA_036263295.1 Thermoanaerobaculia bacterium
TACAGCACCCAGTCCTCGCTCGCCGGGGCGGTGAAGGTGCGCGTCCCTCCTCCGGTGGTGGATGGAGCGGCGCGGGTGGCGCCGGTGCGCGGGTCGTACCATTCGGCGATCAGGGTGCCGGTCGCGGAGCGCAGGTCCACGGTCACCGTCCCCCCGTTGTAGAGATAGAAGACGTAGGCCTGCCCGGGCTGCACGAGGGCGTAGGCCGATCCCGCCGTTACCAGGGAGTCGAGCGGATTCATGCGCTGGAAGGGCACGCGGGCGGCGAATTGCCCCAGAGGTTTCAGGAACGCCCCCGTGCCGGAGCCGGCGCCGCCGGAGACGAAGGCGGTCCAGGCCTTCTGCCGGTTGCCCAGGTTCTCGGCCCCCATGGCGAACTCCTCGACCATCAGCGGCTTCGCGGCGAGCTCCCGGTTCTTGATCGTCATCGCGTGGACCTGGGCGGGCGTCGCGCCGTTGCCGACCTGGAGCTGCATGTAGTCGGCCCAGGTGGCGGTGGGGAAGGCGAAGTCCCCCGGCGTCCCCATCACGCTCACCAGGCGGGCCCAGGGGTTCTGCCCCTGGAGGTAGGTGGCGGTCGCGCCGACCTCGGCCTCGGTCCACCCCTCCTGCCACTCCAGGATCAGCCCGAACCAGGTGTTCACGTATCCCGAGAGCCGGGCCATGGCATAGCGGATCAGGCGCTGGCGGTCGGCGTCGGGCAGGTCCCCGAAGGCCGATTCGTCGGCGAAATACCAGAGCTGAGCCGAGACCCCGGCGCCGCGCAGCTTGAGGACCCAGCTCTCGAACATCCGCCAGCGGGCGAGGTCGAAGCGCAGCTTGTCGTTCGCGCCGGCCGTGCCCAGCCAGGGGGTGGTCGAGGTCCCGGCGTAGTCCCCCCGGTTGGCCAGGTAGACCGCCATCTTGTTGAGGCCCATCCCGCGGTGCCGGTCGAGCATCGCCTGGCGGTTGGCGTCGGTCAGCTTTTCGGAGAGCAGGGTGTGCGAGTACTTGATCGGGTCGGGCGCGTCCACGTCCAGGAACTTGCCGAGGACGTAGACCGCGGGGCCGTACTGGTATTTGAAGCTGCGGGGGAAGGTGGGGTTCTTCACGATCGGCCCCTGGCCGAAGGGACCGGCGAGCGTCCCCGAGCAGGCGAGGGTGCCGCTCTTGCCGTTCAGGCCCGCGTTGGTGCTGGCCGTGCGCCAGGCCCAGGTGCCGATCTCGTCGAGGTAGACGCGCACCTTGAAGACGTTTCCGCTCGATCCGGCGAGGCCGTCGCCATCAAAAAAGCCCGGCACCCTGTAGGACTTGCCGCTCGGGGCGGTCACCTGGGCGGTGAGCTGCACGTCGGTGAAGGGGTTGGGCGTGCCGGAGAGTCCGTTGAAGGTGCGATCGGCCCGCAGGACGACCTCGGCGGTGTCGAAGCGCGCCACGGCGTGGCCGGCGGCGGGGAGGCAGACGAGGAAGACGAGCAACCACGAGGCGAGACGGGCGGTCCGGGGCATACTGCGACGGGTCATACCGCGGAATAAAGGGCAAGAGCTGTGCCATTCTGTCAGGTGGACAGCAACGGGAGCACCCGATGAGCCAGGAAGGAATGTCCCGCCGCGCACTCGACATCATCGTCGAGAACCGGATCCGCGAGGCGGTGGAAGAAGGCAAGTTCGACAACCTGCCCGGGATCGGCCAGCCGATCCCCGATATCGATGAGCCCTACGA
>DATAHG010000600.1:0-5100 GCA_036263295.1 Thermoanaerobaculia bacterium
GCTGGTGTTCAAGACGCTCAGCCCGCGCTGGTTCCTGGAGGTGCGGCGGGTTCAGGAGACCGTGCTGGAGCGGGCCGGCGCCCTGCGCCTGCCCACGCTGTTCCAGATCGGCAGCGCCGATCCCATCGCCGCTCCGGCGCGCGCCCGCCAGGTCTTCGAGCGGCTGGGCAGCGCCGACAAGCAGATCGAGGTCTATCAAGGCTTCCTCCATGAGGTCTTCAACGAGACCGGGCGGCAGCGGGTGATCACCGACCTTCTGGCGTGGCTGGACCGGCACGTTCCCTCTTCCCCTCCACCGGCACGCTGAGCTGGAAGCGGGGGCGTCCCCAGCTCTCCACCATGCCGATGCGGCGGCCGAGGTCGCGCCGCGCCACCGTCTCCATCCGCTCGACGGTCTCGGCCCGGAAATCGAACAGCGCCGGCCAGTCGCGCTCCTCTCGGGACGGGGCCAGGGACACCACGAAGAGGTCGCGCCGGCTCAGGCGGTCCACCTGCTGGGAGCGCTCGAAGAGGAAGCCGGGGAGACGGCCGAGGTTCTCGACCAGCTTGCCGTGAAACCCCTTCAGGTTGGGGACGAGGCCGGCCAGGAGCGAGGGCGAGGAATCGTGCCCCAGCGGGTTGCTCGAATCGACGATCAGCACCTGGCTGGCCGAGACGGTCAGGGCCACGTCCACCGGCACATTGTTCGAGTACCCGCCGTCGACCAGCGGCTGCTTCTCGCCGTCCAGCGTCACCCGATGGGCCGGGAAGATGGGGAACGGCGAGCCCGAGGCGAAGATCACGTCGTGCAGGAACTGGGGATCGGACACCGGCTGACACCCCCGGGCCGGGCCGGCGGCCGCCGGCGTGGCGCCCGGGGGGCCGAAGGCGGCCCGGTAGCTGTGCCAGGTGGCGCCGCTCGCGGGCCGCCGCGGGATCGGCGGGCACTTGTCGTCGGCCGGAATGAAGAGGAAGTAGCGGGTGCCGTCCGGCTTCAGCAGGTTGGCGGGCACGACGAAGCGCGCCGTCGGCCGGTAGGGCTCGGTGAAGCCGGCCTTGTCCCGGAACTGGGTCACCGCGGTGCCCAGGTAGCGGAAGGCGGAGCGGTTGCCGTAGAGGGCCGGCGCCACCACGAAGTTCCACCAGGTGAGGCAGAAGACCGCCCAGCAGGCCATCCGCACGAAGCGGCGGGAGATCAGCTCGGAGTTGGGGTGGTGCGAGGTGAGGAAGGCCAGGCTGCGATGGAGATAGCCGCCCCGCCGGCGTAACGCGGCAACCAGCAGCGCGCTCCCCAGGATCAGGCTGGTGGCGAGGAGCCAGAGCCAGAACTCCCGGGTGAGCTCGAGCGGCGAGAGCCAGGACGGCAGAAGCTCGATCACCACCAGCAGGACCAGGTAGACCGCCACCGCGTGCAGCAGGACCACGAAGTAGGGGACGAGGAACTCGGTCAGCCGCAGGTGGTAGGACGGCCGGGCGGCGTACACCCGGGCGATGCCGCCGAGCATCAGGAACAGGAGGCCGACCACCAGCAGGAAGGAGCCGACCGAGATCTCCAGGGTCTGGGTGGCGAGGCTCTTTCCCAGATGCTGCCAGAAGGGAGCGGCGTCGATCTTCTCGGGCCAGCAGAGGACGACGAGGAGCAGGGACGAGGCCACCAGGGCTCCCCAGTAGACCAGGCGGCGGCGCGGTGCGGAGAGCCCGGCGCGGGAGGCCAGCAGGAAGTTGGCGCCGACGCTCACCAGGACCAGCAGGAAGCCGGCCAGGAAGAAGGGCATCCGGGCCTTGACGGCGTCGAGCCAGGAGGCCGGCAGGAGGTAGGCGGCGGCGAGCGCCAGCCCCGTGGCCGCCGCGAAGTGGAGCGCCGGCCGCAGCCATCCCCGGATCCCGGTGGCTTTCCGCAGCGGCAGGATCAGCCCGCCGAGGAGGACCAGCGGGGCGAGCGTGCCGAAGGCCGGCCCGAAGGTGAGGGAGCCGGCCAGCCACTGCCCGATCGCCGACTTTTCTCCCCACGGCAGCAGGGGGATCAGGACGAGGGCCGCGCCGAGCGCGATCGGCAGCCACGGCGAGACCCAGGGCTCGCCCCCTTCCCGGTCGTTGTGGAGCCGGACCATCGCCTGATCGGTCACCATGGCGATCATGGCGAGGATGGCATAGACCAGCCCCTCGATCTCCGGCACGTGCTCCTGCAGGGCGTCGCCGCTCACCTGGCTCACCAGGAGCGGCGCGAAGAACAGCACGGGCACGAGCACCCCGAGGGTCAGACGCCAGCGGGTCCCCAGGCGCAGCGGCGCGCGGCGGGGGTTGAGCGGCGCGCGGTCCGGGATCGAGACGATCGCGAGGAGAGCGCAGAACAGCAGGAAGCTCGCGATCACGCTGACGTAGCGCAGCAGGTCGGTCCAGCCGAAGATGTCGGTGCTCCCGACATAGCGGTCCTTCCCCTTTTTCCAGAGGATGTCCGACAGCCCCCAGGGGCCGTTGGCGCCGAGCTGCGAGACGAAGTAGCCCATGAGGGCGCCGCCGCTGGTGCCGATCACATAGCGCACGTCCAGCGGCTCGATGCTGCCGGGGACCGCCTCGGCCTTGAAGTTCTTGAGGTGGCCCTCCTGGTAGAGCGAATCCACCACGGTGGACTGGTAGGCGGCCTTGACGCCGCCTCCCGGCAGCACCAGGGCCAGCTCGTGCTGGCGCGACGTGGCCTGATGGCGGCGCAGGAGGCCGAAGACCTCGTCCACGGTGAAGCGGAAGGTCCGCACGCCGAAGGCGGCTTCGGCCTCGAGCAGGGAGGCGCAGGCGGGCAGCGGCGGATCGGCGGCGAGGAAGGCGGCCGCTCCCGGGGGGAGCTGGACGGTGACGTCGCGGGTCCCCGAATCGAAGAGCTCGTCGGCGACCCCGGCGGCGATGATGAGGTGCTCGCGGAAGCGGCCGGGGGCCACGCCTTCGAGGTCGCCCGACGGTCCGGCCAGCCGCCGCAGCACCCCCTCGCCGGGGAAGAGGATCTCCACCGGCCCGCTCCCCTCCCGCTCTTCCCGGTCGGGAAGCTGCCAGCAGCTCCGGCTCTTCTCCGGCGCGATGCGGGCCAGGGAGTCGCAATCCACCGCGAAGCGGGTGTGATCGAAGAGCTCCTGCCAGAAGCGCTCGCGCAGCGCCCGACGCTCTTTTTCATCCTGGATGCCGCCGAGCCGCGCCTCCAGGGCGCGGCCGGCCTCGTCCACCGGGGCCAGGAAGCCCGGCGAGGAGAGGTGGGAGGCGAGGACCAGCCGGTAGGGCGGCGGCGGGCTTTTGCCCGGATCCGGCGGGGTCCGGGTCCGTCCCCATACATCGTCCAGGAAAGCCGCGAAGTCCGCCCGCGGATCGGGACGCCGCACCCATGCGTGTCCTTTCAGTTGGGCCGAGGACGGCTGCGGACGCAGGGGCGGCAGCAGGAGATGGCCGACCGGGTGCCCCGCCAAATCCAGCTCCCGGAAGGGAATGTCGTCCCGGCTCAGGAGATAGAGGGTGAGGTCCGGCACCACGGCGACGTCGATCAGCCCCTGCGCCAGCCAGTCGAGGATCTCGTAGTCGCCGGCCACGGTGATGTTCACCTGGAGCTGGCGCTCCGGGCAGCGGCCGTGATGGGAGTAGAAGTCCCGGATCAGGTCCCCGACTTCCGTCTGCAGGGCCGCGGCCTGGAAGCCATCGGCGTCCGGGAGCTGCGGCAGGCCGATGTTCAGGGCGAAGGGAAGAGCGGTGTCGGCGCAGGGATCCTCCCCCGCCGGGCTGGCGGCCGCGGGGAATCCAGGCACGACGGCGAGAACGGTGAAGGCGAGAACCGCAAGACGGCGAAGCATAGTGCCCCCTCCTGGAGGGTTGGGACGGACGGCCGCCGGCGATTTCCGCCCGCTGGCCTTGTCCCCGCTTCCTGAAGGACAGGCGCGCGAAGCCTGGTATTTGTTTCAAGAAAGTGCGCAAGCTCGGCTCCCCGGGTGGGGGGAAGCCTCCTGAAGGGTGTCGCTTTTGCATAGACCTGCGGCCGGTGATGTGCAAGGAGGTGTGTATGTCTTTACGATCGGATGTCCGTCTCCCCGCCGCCGCCGCCGCTGCCCTGTTTTCGTTGGCGTTGGTCACGCCAGGGCAAGCCGCGAGCGGTCCCCCCGTCTATACCAACTACACGGCTCCGGCTCCGCTCGGACAGGACGCGGGCGAGCCGACCCTCGGGGTCAACTGGAACACCGGCAATGTGATGTTCATCGCCGGTCTCCAGACTCTCCGGGTGACCTTCAACGATGCGGCGACCCCGGCCACCGCGACCTGGACCGACGTCAGCTATCCCCTGACCAGCCTGACGACCACCGACCCGATCCTGTTCACGGATCCCCAGACCGGCCGGACGTTCGTCTCGCAGCTTCTCGGCAAGACCAGCCTCATGGCCCACACGGACGACGACGGCGCCACCTGGACTCCGGGCATGGGCTCGGGGATCAACTCGGGAGTCGATCACCAGTCGGTCGGCGGCGGCCCCTTCGCGCCGGGCCTGCTCGGCGGCATCGGCTATCCGCACACGGTCTACTACTGCTCGCAGGACATCGCCCTGGCGCAGTGCGCCGTGAGCCTCGACGGCGGCCTGACCTTCGGGCTTGCGGTCCCGATCTACACCCTGCTCCAGTGCGGCGGCCTGCACGGCCATATCAAGGTGGCGCCGGACGGCACCGCCTATGTGCCCAACAAGGGGTGCGGCAACCAGCAGGGGGTGGCGGTCTCGTCCAACAACGGCCTGACCTGGACCGTGCGCAAGATCCCGGGCACCGTGACGACGAACAGCGACCCGTCGGCCGGGGTGGCGGACGACGGCACGCTTTACATCGGCACGGTGAGCAACGGCCGGCCGGTGGCGGCGGTCTCCCGCGACCAGGGGCGCACCTGGTCGGCGCCGGTGGACGTGGGCGCGCCGTTCGCGATCCGCAACGCGGTCTTCCCGGCCGTGGTGGCGGGCGACCCGGACCGCGCCGCCTTTGCCTTCCTGGGCACTCCGGCGTCCGGCGACGGCACCAGCGAGAGCCCGACGTTCGCCGGCGTGTGGCATCTTTACATCGCCACCACCTACGACGGCGGGACCACCTGGACCACGATCGACGCCACGCCGAA
>DATAHG010000601.1:0-14460 GCA_036263295.1 Thermoanaerobaculia bacterium
GGTCTGCCTCAGGGCCTCTTCGGCGCGTCGGCTCCCGGAGCCGCGCTCTGGATCAGGAGCTTGCGCAGGGCGGACAGGAGGATCTTTTCCACGTCCGCTTCCTGCAGCGAATTCCCGCCGTCGGGTTTGGCTTCCGAAGGGCGTGCGGCCGGAGGCGCCGGCTTCGGAGGCTCGAGGTCGGACGCGGGGTGGAGGCGCTCGAGGGCCTGCCGCAGCTTGGCCGAGGTCGGATCCTCTTTCTCCGCCTGCTCGCCGTCCTCGGTCGGATAGGCCGCCTTGAAAAACTCCCCAGGCGGGAATCCGATGGCGGTGCAGATCTCCAGGATGTGCTGCACCCGCAGCTCCATCACCCCGGCGAAGAGACGGCTCAGGTAGCCGCTGCTCAAGCCGAGTTGCCTCTCGACCGAACGGTTGGAGGTCTTCGAGAGTTTGATCGCGTCCCTCAGCAGGGCCGTGAGGCGTGCGACTTCGATTTCGGACATACGAATAGCGTACCGCATTTGCGTGGTGATCAGCTCTCCTTGGGCTTGGAAGCCTCTTTCAAGGAGACACGGCCGGCGCGGAATGGGTTTATTCGCGGAGGAAAGAATGAATGAAAGAAAACGGAGAGGTAATTTTTACTCGACGAGAAAGGGTGTAACGGTCTGACCGCAGGGAACGGCAGGCAAGGGGCCACTATTTTGGGAGGCTCTCCCGCCCGGTCTGGACGGGCGAGAGAAGCCTCCCGGCAGAGGAAACCCGGTTCGGGTTGAAGGGGTAGAAGCCTGGCTGGCGGGGCCTCAATAGGCCTGCTGCTGGCGCGGCCGCATGGCGCCGCCACGGCCGTTCGTCTCGGGGCGGGGACGGGCTTCGTTGACGTTCAGCTTGCGGCCCATCAAATCCCTGCCATTCAAAGAGTTAATCGCGGATTCCGCCTGGTTGCTCTCCGGCATTTCGATGAAGCCGAAGCCTTTCGACTGCCCCGTCGCCCGGTCCTTGATAATGGTGCAGGCCGACACATCGCCGTACTGCTCAAAGGCCTCGCGGAGCTGGTCTTCAGTCAAACGATAATTCAGGTTCCCCACGTACAGATTCATCCTTTTCTCCTTCGATATAGGGGGTTGGTACCCGATTCAGCCATGCAAAAGCTTTGCCCGAACCTGCACCTTTTCGAAGGCGCAAATTCCTGATTCGTCAAGGATTTCCGGGTGTCAGGGAAAGACGGGCTCGCTGGCGAGGAGAAGGCGGAGGGCCTGAATGTCCACCGGTTTGACGAAATGGTGATCGAATCCGGCCTGGCTGGAGCGGTGGCGATCGGCGTCCTGGCCATAGCCGGTGAGGGCGATCAGGCGGGTCCGTTCGAGGCCGGGCTGGGAGCGCAGGGCGCGGGCCACCTCGTAGCCGTCCATGCCCGGCAGTCCGATGTCGAGGAGGACGATGTCCGGCGTCTCGACGCGGGCCTGGTCGAGAGCGCCGAGGCCCTCGTAGGCGATCCTCACTTCGTGACCCCAGATCCGCAGCAGCTCGCCGAGGGATTCGGCGGCGTCCGGGTTGTCCTCGACCAGGAGGATGCGCCGGCCGTTGTCGCCCACCTCGTCGAGGCCTGCCGGGCTCGAGCTCGCCACGGCGGCCGGGGCGGCACGCAGGGGCAGGCGGAGGGTGAACCGGCTGCCGTGCCCGGGACCGTCGCTCGCCGCCTCGACGCGGCCGCCGTGGCGCTCGACCAGGCTCCGCACCAGGGTCAGGCCGATGCCGAGGCCGCCGTGGGAGCGGGCGAGCGAGCGCTCTTCCTGCACGAACAGGTCGAAGATCCGGGGCAGCAGGTCGGGGGAGATCCCGGGCCCGTTGTCGGACACGGTGACGACCGCCTCCTCGCCGTGGCTCTCGACCCGCAGCTCGACCCGGCCGCCGGGATCGGTGAACTTGACCGCGTTGTTGAGCAGGTTGGTGAGGACCTGCTCGATGCGGGTGGCGTCGGCTTCCAGCCATAGTGGATCGGCCGGGACGTGGACGAAGAAGTCGTGATGGCGCTGATCTACCATGGGGCGGACGGTCTCGACGGCGCCCTGGACCAGGCTGTGGATCTCGACCAGCGCCGGCCGCAGCTCGATCTGGCCGCGGGTCACCCGCGACACGTCGAGCAGGTCGTCGACCAGGCGGGAGAGGTGGCGGATCTGGCGGCCGATGACGGCCAGGAGGTCGCGCGTCTCCGGGTCTTCGGAGCGCCGCAGGTCGAGGACGTGCCCCGCGTTGGCGATCGCTCCGAGGGGGTTGCGCAGCTCGTGGGCGAGCATGGCGAGGAATTCGTCTTTGCGGCGGTCGGCCGCGGCGAGCTCCTGGAGGGCGCGCTGGGCCTCGCGGTAGAGGCGGGCGTTGTCGACCGCCAGGGCGGCGCGGCGCGCCAGCTCTTCGGCGAAGGACAGCTCGACCGGCCCGTAGCGGCGCTCCTCGTCCACGATCGAGAAGGAGATGGCGCCGAAGATGGTGCCGTGGGCCATGATCGGGACGATGATGCCGGAGCGCGGCGCCAGGGCGAGGAGGGCCTCCAGGTGGCGCTCGTCCTGAGCGGCCGGCCGGATCTGGTCTTCGGTGATGACCGATATGAGCACGGGCTCGCCGGTGCGCAGCACCAGCCCCATGCCGGCACGGGCCCCGACCCGGGGTGGGTGGCGCCGCAACTCGGCCATTCTCCCGGCCTGGGCGGGGTCGCGGTGGATCGCCGCCTCGCGGCGGATCTCGCCGGTCTCGTCGAACACATCGACGACACAGTAATCGGCGAAGCTGGGCACGGTGAGCTGGGCCAGGGCCCGGAAGGCCTCCCGGTCGTCGAGCGTGGCGGACAGCTCGCGGCTGATCTCGGAGAGCAGGGAGAGGCGCTCGCCGACCGCCTCGGCTCGGGCGCGGGCGGTCTGCTCGCGGGCCAGGCGGTCGCGGTTTTCGTCGGCCTGGCGGCGCTCGGTGACGTCGCGGATGATGGCGAGGCCCCCCACCACCGCGCCGGCGGCGTCGCGCAGAGGGGAGTAGTGCCCTTCGAAGTATCCCTGGCGGCCGGTCTCGGGGACCCGGTAGGGGCGGTCATGGGCCACGGTATCGCGGCCGTCGAGAGCGGCGTGGAAATGGCGGTCCTCGCCGGTCTCGCTCAGGAAGGGGAAGAGGTCGAAGGCGCTACGGCCGAGGACGGCCTCGCTGGCGAGGCCGGTGAGGCGCTCCATGGCCGGGTTCCAGACCGTGTAGCGGCACTCGCGGTCGAAGGCGAGGATGCCGTCCAGGCTGCTGCGCACCAGCGCCTCGCTCAGGCTCCCTTCCTGCAGAGCCGAGAGATCCCGAGAGACCGCGCCCTTCCCCTCGCGGGACGGACGGCGAGAGAGGGAAAGCCCTCGTCTTCTGGTTTCGGCCATGCTGCTCCTGGGACCGGTGCGGCGGAATCGAAAACGTATTATAGATCTTCGACTCTTTTTTGTGTGCGCTTTCTCCGTTCTCAGCCCGCGGCCCGGATCGTCGCTCCGCCCTCTTCCGGCCGCATCGGCGGATAGAGCTGGCGGTAGCTGTCGCTCAGGACCAGGATGCGCTTGACGTAGTTGCGGGACTCGTCGAGGCTGAGGTTTTCCAGGAAGTCGTCGAGCCCGGCGGCGGGGCCGGCCTCCTCCCGCAGGCGGCGGATGCGGTTCGGGCCGCCGTTGTAGCCGGCCAGGGCGAGGGCCACGTTGCCGTCGAAGCCGTCGAGGACCTCGCGGAAGTAGGCGGCGCCGAGACGGATGCTCACCTCGGGCCGGTAGAGGCTTTCGGGGGCGTAGGGGAGGCCGACTTTGCTCGACATCTCGCGCGCCGTGGCCGGCATGAGCTGCATCAGGCCGCGGGCGCCGACCGGGCTGGTGGCCCGCGGATCGAAGGCGCTCTCCTGACGGATGATGCCGGCCACCAGATAGGGAGGGAGGCCGACCTCGGCGGCGGCGGCGGCGATGGTGTCGCCGTATTCGAGGGGGTAATAGGCGCGCAGGATCTCCTCGGGCACGGTGGACTGGCGGGGGCCGCCGAGGGCCGGGAAGGCTTCGCGCAGCAGGAGGAGCCCGGTGCGCTGCTCGCCCTGGCGGCAGAGCAGGAGGGCCTTCAAGGCGAGGAGGTCGCGCTCGCTGGCCCGGCCGTCGAGGATCTCCATCTCGCGCTCGGCGAGGTCGTCGAGGCCGAGGTCGATCATCAGCTTGGCGCGGCGCAGGGCCGGCTCGGGCCAGGCGGCGGCCGGAGAGATCGGGTTGCGGGCGAGCGCCGGATCCCCGGCGTCACCCCGCAGGCGGGCGAGCGCCTGGGCGCTGTAGAAGTCGGCGGTGTCGGAGCCCGTCACGAGGTCGCGGTACAGGGCCTGGGCCTCCGCCGGCCGGCCGAGGGCCTCCAGGGCGCGCGCTTTCCAGTAGCGGCCGCGGTGGGTCTCGCGGTGGCCGGGATAGATCGATTCGAGCTGGCTCCAGGCGGCCACCGCGGCGGCGGCGCGGCCGTGCTGGTAGGCCTCCCACCCCTGCTCCCAGAGACCCTCGGCGCCGGTGCCGTCCTCGGGATCGACCCGGCGCAGCAGGCGCAGGGTCGCGAGGGCCGGCTGGGTCAGGCCGGAGGCCTGGAAGTCCTCGTAGATCCCGCGCAGGGCCGAGGCCGACATCTCCAGACCGGGATCGAGCTGTACGGTGTTGGAGAGGTAGCGGTCGGCGATGTCGAGCATGCGCCGGCGCTCGGAGGCCGACAGGCTGGAGCGGCCGGCGGCGGCCGTCGCGGCCTGGGCGCGCTGCCACTCCAGGGCGGCGCGCTCGGCGCGGCCGGAGGGGAGCAGGGTGTCGAGGAAGGCGAGGGATTCGAGGCCACGGCGCGAGCGGGTGAGGGCCTCGGCGCGGGCCAGGCTCCAGTCGAAGCCGCGCCGCTCCTCGGAGAGGTTGTCGAGGGTGGTCAGGGCGGCCTCCGGGTTGTCCCCTTCGAGGAAGGCGTGGGCGCGCCGCACCACGTCGTCGGCCGAGACGCGGAGGCGGTCCCAGTCCACCTTGCCGTCGGCGGCGCGGAAGGCGCGCGCCGCTTCCCGGGCCTCGGAGGAGAGCGGGTCCTCGATCAGCAGACGGCGCCCGGCCTCGCGCTGGGCTTCGGGGTCGTCGAGCCGCCGGCCGAGGTCCCAGGCGAGCTCGTCGAGCTCGCCGGCCTCCTCGCCCGCGATCCCGGCCGCGCGGGCCTGGGCGGCGAGATCGAGGGCGGCACGCTCCTCCCCCTGTTTGACGGCGAGCCGGGCGGCGGCCAGGTAAGCCTCACCGCGCAACGGGGAGGCGGGGAAGTCGGAGATCAGCCGGGCGTAGTAGGAGCGCGCCGTCGCGACGTCCTCGGCCCCTCGCCTCTCGGCGGCGTTTTCGGCCAGCACAAAGAGGCGCCAGTCCTCCAGCGCGCTCTCGGGCTGCGCGACGCCGGAGAGGAGCTGGTCGGCCACCCGGGTCTTCCCCTCGGCCTGGGCGTAGAGCCCGGCGAGCAGGAGGGTGTTGGCGGTCTCGGCCGGGCGCTCCCGGGCGATCTGGTCGAGCTTCTGGCGCGCCTCTTGCAAACTCCCCTGACGAAGAGCGTGGGCGGCCCCGGAGTACAGAGCGGGCGAGGGGGAGTGGGGATTCGACAACGGGGCCGTTGAAGCGTTCGTGACCCGCAACGCCGGTTGCGGTGTGGGGGAGCTGGAGAGGATCGGAACGATCGCGAGCAGGGGGAGCAGGAGGACCAGGGGGAAACGACGCGCCTTGGGATTCTGCATGGGCTCTCTGACACACCTCCGGACCGACTAGGGTTGCACGAGCACAGTTGTAGGTCACGGACCCGAAGCCGCCCCGGCTTCAGGCCTTCCAGGCCCCTTGCAGGCCCTCTTTTCAACCGGCCTAACCGCCGGGCGCTCTCTCTCCATTCCCCGAATCACCAGAAATTCCAAAATTTCTCATCCAAATCGGTCCGGCGGCGCCTCTCCGCGCCCGGTTTCCGCCCCGAACGCTGCGAACACGGCAGGATCTTGTAAAAAGGAACATCGGCCGGCCGCGCCAACCCGGCTGTGTCCGAATGGCGTCGGCGACGCCGTGTTACGATCGCGCCGCGATGTCGATCCTCGACTTTCTGGGTCTCAAACGCTCCAGCCCGAAGCCGCCCGGCGGCGATACGGAGACCGTGCGCCGCATCGTGGGAGAGCTGGAGGCGCTGGAGCCGGAGCGGGCGCGCTACATCGCGGCGTTCGCCTATATCCTGTCGCGGGTGGCGCACGCCGACCTGGAGATCTCCGAGGCCGAGACGGCGAAGATGGAGAGCCTCCTCCAGAAACTCGGCGGCATGCCGGAGCACCAGGCGGTGCTCGCGGTGCAGATCGCCAAGGCGCAGAGCCGGCTGGCCGGGGGCACCGAGAATTTCCTGGTGACCCGGGAGTTCCGGGAGATCGCGACGCGGGAGCAGTGCCTGGAGCTGCTGGATTGCCTGTTCGCGGTGTCGGCGGCGGACGACTCGATCTCGGGAGCCGAGGAGTCGCAGATCCGCCAGATCGCGAGCGAGCTGGGCTTCAGCCTGAATGAATATGTGGCCGTGCGCTCCGCCTACTCCGACAAGAGGGAGATCCTCCGGAGTCTGCGGCGCGAGGAGCAAGGGACTTAGCAGGAAGCAGGAAGAAGAAAAGAGAAGCGATGAGGTCGTCGTCGAGCTTGAGGGACCGGGATCGCCGGTCCAGATCCGCCGGATGTTTCTTGCGTGCGTTGCTGCTCGCGGTTCTTTTGATCGTGCTGGTGGCGGGAGTGGGGGCGTTCTGGACCGGGGCGGCGCCCCGGGTCGCGGTGACGCCCAAGCTGCCGGGCATCGGCAAGCGCACCCCGATTCAGATCAAGATCGAGGACCCGCAGCGGGTCAGCAAGGTCAAGGTCGAGGTGGTCCAGCCGGGGACCGATCCCAAGCCGGTGCTGGAGCGCGAATTCCAGCCCCGGCCCGCCTGGCAGTTCTGGAATTCGCCGGCGCCCGTCGAGCTGGGCGTGGACGTGGGCCGCGAGACGGTCCAGGGGCTGCGGACCGGCAAGGCCACGGTGCGGGTGACGGCCGAGCGGGCCGGGACCTGGCTGCGCCACCCGGACCCGGTGGTCTCCGAGGTGGAGCTGCCGGTGCGGCTCTCCCCACCCTCGCTGGGCCTGGTGTCGACCTTCCACTATGCGAAGCAGGGGGGCAGCGAGGCGGTGGTCTACCGCGTCGGCGAGGGCGCCGTGCGCGACGGCGTGCAGGCCGGCAAGTGGTGGTTCCCGGGCTTCCCCATGCCGGGCGGCGACAAGCAGCAGCGCTTCGCCCTCTTCGCCGTACCCTATGACATGGATGACCCCTCCGGGGTCCGCCTGGTGGCGATCGACGAGGTGGGCAACCGCGCCGAGGTGGGCTTCATCGACCAGTTCACGCCGCGGCCGATCCGCACCGACACGATCGACGTCAACGACAAGTTCCTGAACCGGGTGGTGCCCGAGATCATGGCGCAGTCGTCCGAGGTCGAGGACCGCGGCAACCTGCTCGAGAACTATCTCCAGATCAACCGCGAGCTGCGCCGCAAGAACGCCCAGACCCTCAAGGAGCTGGCCGCCAAGTCGCCGCGGAAGTTCCTGTGGACGCAGCCGTTCATCCCGATGCCGAACGCCCAGATCACCGCCGCGTTCGCCGACCGCCGGACCTACATCTACAACGGCAAGGCGATCGACCAGCAGGACCACCTCGGGTTCGACATGGCCTCGGTCGAGCGCGACGCCATCCCGGCCTCGAACAGCGGCCACGTGGTGCTGGCGCGCTACTTCGGGATCTACGGCAACGCCGTGGTGGTCGATCACGGCTACGGGCTGATGAGCCTCTACGGCCACCTGTCGTCGATCGGGGTACAGGAGGGGCAGGACGTGCAGCGCGGCCAGGAGCTCGGCCGCTCGGGCCAGACCGGCCTGGCGGGCGGCGACCATCTGCACTTCACCCTGCTGCTCCAGGGCCTGCCGGTCTCGCCGGTCGAGTGGTGGGATCCGCACTGGATCCAGGACCGCGTCGCCCGCAAGCTCGGCCCGGCGCTGGCCTACCAGGAGAAGGCCCCCACGCCCGCCACGCCGCCGCAATGACGCAACCCCCGCCCAGGGCCTGGCCCTGGGCGCTTCCGGGGGCTCATGGCTTTTCTGAACAGAGTGGCTCGGGATCGGCCCTTCCCGATCATAATAGGCGGTCCGTGCTCAGAGACTTTTTCGTTCCGCGCCCGACCGAGCCCCCCGTGGTGCAGACCGCGCTGGGGGGGGAGTATTGCCGCGCCGCCGCCTGGGGGCCGGAGGCCCTGTCCCGCCTGGTGGCGGAGCTGCGCCGCGGCGCCCAGGCGCTGCGGGAGATCCCGAACGACACCCTGCTCGACGCCTGGAGCGGCACCGTCGAGGCCTTTCTCGACTCCGGCTCGCCCGAGCGGGAGTCGCTGGAGATGCCGCTCGCGGAGCTGTGCGGTCTCTCGCCGGCCGGGCTCGCGGCCGGGCTGGAGGCGGTGCTCGGCGGGGTGCGGCGCGAGCATGCCGCGGCACTGATCGAGGGGGCCGAGCCGGTGCCGGCCGACAGCGGGCCGGTGCTGGTGGTGCTCTCGTCCAACCTGCCGGCGTTGGCGGTCCAGCCGCTCCTGCCGGCCCTGGCGCTGCGCCGTCCGGTCCTGCTCAAATCCCCCTCGGCCGAGCCGTTGTTCGCGCCGGCCTTCCTGGCCGCTCTGGCCGCCCGCGAGCCGCGCCTGGCCGAGGCCACGGCCGCGCTCACCTGGCCGGGCGGCGAGCGCCGGCTGGAGACACCGATCCTGTCCGGGGTGGGGGCGGTCGTGGCCTACGGGGAGAAGCGGACGCTCGACGACCTGGTGCGCCGCGCCCCCGGCCGGGTGATCGGCTACGGCCCCAAGACCAGCCTGGCGCTGATCGGCGCCGACGCCGATCCCGAGGCGGTGGCCGCGGGGCTGGCCCGCGACATCGCCCTGTTCGATCAGCGCGGATGCCTGTCGATCGCCGCGGTCTATACGGACGGCGACCCGGAGGCGCTGGCCGAGAGCCTCTGGCACGCGCTGCTGGAGGAGTCCTGGCGGCTGCCGGCCGGCCTGGCCGACGCGGCGACGCTCGCGGCGGTGCAGCAGGTGCGGCTGGAAGCGGAGATGCGGGGGCTCGCGATGCCCGAGATGCCGGTCGCCGCGGGCACCGTCCTGGTCGATCCGGACACCACCTTCCGGCTCTCGCCGGGGCTGCGCACGGTGCGGATCCACCCGGTCGACAACCTCGCCCGGGTGCCGTGGCTGCTCGCGCGCTGGAAGGACCGGCTGCAGGGCGCCGCCCTGGCCGGCGAAGAGGCCTGGGAGCTGGCCGACCGCCTGCGGAAAGAGCTGGGGATCAGCCGTTGCGCCATGCCGGGCGACCTGCAGTCGCCCGACGCCACTTGGCACAACGGCGGGATCAGTCCGCTGGAGGCGTTGCGAGGGGTGAGTGTGACGTAGGAACCCGCCCCCGAAGGGGCGGTGCCGCCTACCGCCCGCTCTGAGCCTTGCCGCTCAGCATGTCGCGCAGAGCCTTCTCCGGGGCCGCCCAGGCCTCGCCGGCGAGGCGGCCGACCTGCTTGCCGTTCACGTAGACGAACCCGGTCGGGACCGAGTTGACGCCCATGCGCACGGCCTCGGGGTCCTTGGCCATCGCCGGACCCTGGGGCAGGCCGTAGTACTCGAACTGGATCTTCGAGCCGCTCCCCTTGAGCTCGTCCTCGACGCGCAGCAGCATCGGCACGTGCTCCTTGCAGTGCGGGCACCAGGAGCCGAAGAACACCTTCACCTTGACCGGCTGGCCCACCTTCCTGAGCGCGGCGATCGCGGTCTTGTCGGGGGCGTAGGCCTTGGCGCCGCGGGCGTACTCCGGGCTGAAGGACTTGAGGTCGCCGCCGAGATGGGAGCCGAGCAGCGGCGGCCGAGGCTTGAGGGTGGCTTTCCGGCCCTCGACCGTGAAGCGCACCTGGTCCTCGACGACCTGGAAATTGCCCTGGCTCTTGAGGTCGGCGTCGGCCAGCAGATCGACCGAGCCGTCAGGGCGCTTGGCCACTTTCATGATCGGCACGGTCTCGGCCAGGCCGGAGCGCGGGCTGAGCAGCGTGGGCGACGGCAGCGCGGTGGTGATGACCAGGTAGGCCGGGACCTGCTGGGCGAGGTAGACCTCGGCCGCCGGCACGTCCTTGCCGTCGACCACCAGCACGTAGTCGCTGGTGCGCTGGAAGCCTTTGAGCACGTTGTCGACCGCCTGGGCTTGCAGGACGGCGGGCGCGGCGGCCAGCAGGGTGGCCGCGAGCGCGAGGAGGCGAGGTGCGATTCTCGGATGCGTCATTTCGATTACCCTTTCCGGTTCACAGATCGAATCTTACGCAAAAACGCGGCTCAGGAGGCGGTGCGCGCCTGGGCGGTAGCGGTCTGCGGGGTCGGCGGGGCCGGCGGCAGGCCGGAGAACGTCTCGACCACCTGGCCGTTCTCGACCCGGAACGACCGGGGCAGGCGGCGATAGAGCGGCCGCAGCAACGGCTCGGGCGCCTCGACCACCTCGAAACGCGGCCCCCACTGCCAGAAGAAGGCGCGGTGCATCTCGGGGGCGGAGGACGACAGCAGCCAGACCCGCGATTCCGGGCTCGTGGCGCTCTCCGCGTAGCCGTTGAGCCGCTCCACGATCTTGGCGATCTCCGGATCGTCGAGGTTCGCCAGCACCACCAGATGGTTCCCCTGCTTGAGCCCGGAAGCCACGCCGTCCAGGCAGACCGCCTGGTCGCCGGCGCCGGCGCACAGGTCATGCACCGCGACCCCGGGGTGCAGGCGGGTCGCCACATTGTCGAGCGGCAGGCCCGGAGCCTTCCAGGCGAAGAGCAGCGCCGCCATGGTGACGGCGGCGACCACGGCCGTCCGCACCGGCGGGAAGACGCGGCCGCGGCGGTCGCGTCCCAGGAAGGCCATGAGCAGCGGCGGGACGAGCATCAGCAGGTCCTGCCAGAAAGCCTCGGCCGGCGAGCGCTGCACGAGGTTGCCGAAGCAGCCGCACGAGGCCGCCTCCGGGAGCAGGCCGTGCGCGCTCAGCCAGTAGGTGCGGCCGGTCAGGAAGACGAAGAAGACGACCAGCAGCGTCGCCGGCACCATCACCCACAGGCGGCGGATGCCGAGCAGGAGCGCGAGGCCGAGGCCGACCTCCAGGGCGATGGCGATCAGGGCCACAGTCTCGGCCGAAAAGAGAAAGTCGAGCTTCTCGGTGCGGATCTGCCCGGCGAAGGCGAGCGGGTCGATGGCCTTGGCCCAGGCGGCGACCAGCAGGACCAGCCCCAGCAGAGCGCCGGCGATGGTCCCCACCCGCCAGAAACGGGGGTGTCTCGCGGCGGGAGCGGCGGAGCGCAGGGTCGGGTCGGCCAATAGAGGGCTCGTGGTCATCGTTTCATTCATTCCGATTGATCGTAGCGGCCGGGTCCCTCCCGCCGCAACTCGCCGGCATTCCGAGGAGAGAACCGCGCGGGTGGCCGGAAAATTCTGCGGCGGGCGGCCTCAGCGGGCGGCCGCCACGGCCTCCTGCGGCCAGCGCAGATGGCGGCGCAATTCGTCGGCGGTGGGGCTGTCCACCTGGTCCAGGAACGGCTCCAGCGGGCCCGAGTACAGCACCTCTCCTCCGTGTACGCCGCCGCCCGGTCCCATGTCTACGATCCAGTCGCAGCGCGCGATCAGATCGGGGCTGTGCTCGACCACGACCACGCCGTCGCCGCGCTGCACCAGCCGCCGCAGGGTGTGGTAAAGCAGGTCGATGTCCGCCAGGTGGAGCCCGGTAGTGGGCTCGTCGAACAGGAAGAGCCGCCGCCCCTCGGTCGCCGGGCGGTCGAGGAAGCTCGCGAGCTTGAGCCGCTGCGCCTCGCCGCCGGAGAGGGTCGAGGTGGGCTGGCCGAGCCGCAGGTAGCCGAGGCCGACCTCGGCGAGCACACGGAGGCGCTTGCAGAGCCGCTTCTGGTCGGCGAAGAATTCGAGCGCCGACTCGACGGTCAGCTCCAGGACCTCCGAAATATTGAGAGAGATATTGAGGCCGTGGCCGTGGTAGCGCACCGCCAGCACCTCCGGGCGGAAGCGGTGCCCCTGGCAGATCTCGCAGGTCACCGTCACCGGCGCCATGAACTGCATGTCCACCTCGGTGACGCCGGTCCCCTCGCAGGCCGGGCAGCGGCCGCGATCGACATTGAACGAGAAGTGGGCGGCGGTGATCCCGCGCACCTTGGCGTCCGAGGTGGCGGCGAACAGCTTGCGGATCTCGTCGTAGGTTTTGATGTAGGTGATCGGGTTCGAGCGGCTCGACCGGCCCAGGGGGCGCTGGTCCACCATCGTGACGTCGGCCAGGCCGTCGAGGCCGGTCAGGGAGTCGCACTCCCCGGGGTCCACGTCCACCACGCCGTGCGAGCGCTGGTAGGTGCCGTAGACGACGTTCTCGATCAGCGTCGATTTCCCCGAGCCGGAGACGCCGGTCACCGCGACCAGGACGCCGACGGGGAAGTCCACGTCCACGTTCTTGAGGTTGTGGGCGCGGGCGCCGCGCACCGAGACGCGCGGCAGGGCCGAGATCTCCTCGGCGAGCGACTCCCACCCCTGCTCGCGGCGGAATTTCGCCATGTGGCGCCGGGCCGAGGTGACCGGGCGCTCGCGCAGGTAGCGGCCGGTGAGCGACGCCTCGCTCGCCAGGATGACCTCGATCGGGCCCTCGGCCACCACCTCGCCGCCGTGCTCGCCGGCCGCCGGGCCGAGGTCGATCACATGGTCGGCGCCGCGGATCAGGGTGCGGTCGTGCTCGACCACCAGGACGGTGTTGCCGCGCCGCGCCAGGTCCTGCAGCAGCGACAACAGGCGGTCGCTGTCCTGCGGGTGGAGGCCGATGGTCGGCTCGTCGAGCACGTAGAGCGTGCTGGTGAGGCCGGAGCCCAGGGCCGCCGCGAGGTGGATGCGCTGGGTCTCGCCGCCGGACAGGGTGCGGGCCTGGCGGTCGAGGCTGAGATAGTCAAGGCCGACGCGGTGGAGCACCTCGACGCGCTCGGTCAGCTCGTCGAGCAGATGGCCGGCCACCTGGCGCTGGCGCGGCGTCCAGCGGCGCGCGGCGAGCCAGGCGCGGAGCTGCTCGACGCTGCGTGCCGTCAAATCGGCGATGGTCTCCCCGTCGAGCCGCACGGCCAGGGACTCGGGGCGCAGCCGGGCGCCGCCGCAGTCCGGGCAGGGGTTGTAGGAGCGGTAGCGCGCCAGCAGCACCCGCACGTGGACCTTGTAGGTGCGCTGCTCCAGCCAGTCGAAGAACTCGGTCAGGCTGGTGTGCTTGCCCGAGCCATTCCAGATCCACTCCCGGGTCTCCTCGGGCAGATCCCCCCAGGGCACGTCGAGCGGCACGCGGCGCTGGCGGGCGGCCTTGAGCAGCCCGTCGTAGAGCTCTTCGTAGGCCGGCGTGTTCCAGGGCGCGATCGGGCGCTCTTCGAGGGAGCGCCGGGGGTCCGGCACGACGCGCTGGCGGTCGATGCCGATCACCCGGCCGAAGCCCTGGCAGGTCGGGCAGGCGCCGAGCGGCGAGTTGAACGAGAACAGCGGCGGCGTCGGCCGGCGCACGATCTCGCCGCACACCGGGCAGGAGATCTCCCGGCTGTAGAAGCGGACCCCGAGCGGGCCGCGCGCCTCGACCTTGCCGCCGACCATGCGGAAGGCCTGCTCCAGCGAGTCGAGGACGCGCGCCATGGCGTCCTCCTTGGCCGGGAAGCGGCCGAGCACGAGCGGCAGCGGGTCGAGCTTCACCGGCCACTTCTCGCCGGGCTCCATGCGCACCGTCTCGTCGGTCTTGGGGTCGAGCCGGCGCTGGAAGCCCTGGCGGATCAGCTCGGCCAGCGCCGCGTCCGCCCCCTGCTTCGGCCGCGGCAGCCTCGCCACCACCGTGAACGGGCCGCCGACGATGCCGCCGGTCAGCTCGGCGGCCGACTCCTCCGGGGTGAAGCTGCGGACCGGTCCATGGCCGCGCGGGCAGCTCACCTCGCCCAGATGGGTGAAGAGGAGGCGCAGGACGTCCTGGATCTCGGTCATGGTGCCGACCGTCGAACGGGCGTTGCGCACCGCGTTCTTGGCCTCCAGCGCGACCGCCGGCAGCACGTTGTGGATGGCGTCCACCGGCGGGCGCTCCATCTGGTCGAGGAACTGCCGGGCGTAGGTGGACATCGACTCGACGAAGCGGCGCTGCCCCTCCGCGAAGATGGTGTCGAAGGCGAGGGACGACTTGCCGGCGCCGGACGGGCCGGTCACCACGGTGACGGCGCCGTGCGGCACCTCGCAGTCGATCCCTTTGAGGTTATGGGTGCGGGCGCGTTCGACCCGGATGGAGATCTGCTTGGACATCGGTTATGGCGGCCGTCGCCTCGGACAGCGGCGAGCCAGGCATCATAACGCGAAACGGTGGGCTGGCCTTCCTGGGC
>DATAHG010000602.1:0-6833 GCA_036263295.1 Thermoanaerobaculia bacterium
GGCGGCAGGGTCTTCTGGATGTCCACGATCGCCGCCTTGACGGCGTTCGCCACCTGGGTGGTGCTGGCCTCCTTGGATTTGGTGATGTCGATGCCCACCGCGTCCTGGCCGTTGTAAAGCGCGCCCGAGGTCTGCTCGGCCGTGCCGTCGCGCACGTTCGCCACGTCGCCCAGATGGATCAGGCGGCCGCCGCGGTTGGCGACCACGATCTGTTTGAACTCCTCCGGGCTTTCGATGCGGCCGCGCAGGCGGATCGACTGATCGGAGAGCCCGCCGCGGAGCTGGCCGACCGGGGCGGCGAGGTTTTGCGATTGGACGGACTGGACCACCTCGGCCACGGTGAGCCCGGCGGCCTGCAGATCGCCCGGCCGCACGTCCACCGAGATCTCGCGTTCGATGCCGCCGGCCACGGTGACCTGGGCGACGCCGTTGATGCCGCGCAGCTCCTTGGTGATGCCGGGATCGGCGAGGAGGGTCAGCTCGGCCGGGTCCAGGGTGTTCGAGGCGAGCACCAGCGAGACGATCGGCAGGTCGCCCGGATCGAACTTGCGCAGGATCGGCTCTTCCATCTCGTTGGGGAGGTCCTGCCGCACGCCGGAGATGGCGTCGCGCACGTCCTGCGTGGCCTGGTCGGGGTCCTTGCTGAAGACGAACTGCACGGTGATCTGGGCGAATCCGTCGAGCGATTTGGAGGTGATCTGATCGACGCCGGAGATGGCGCTGAACGCCTCTTCCATCGGCTCGACGATCTCGCGCTCGACCTGCCCCGGCGAGGCGCCGGGGTAGGGCACGGCCAGGAAGACGATCGGGTTCGCGAGGTCCGGGAACTCGTCGACTTCCAGGTTGTAGAGCGCGAACAGGCCGAAGATGACGAGGATCAACATCGACACGACCGTGACGATCGGCCGTTTGATCGCGAAATCGGAAATGGTCATAACTTCTGAGCCAACCTTTCCACTTGCTGCGCGACTGCGGGGGCCAGGCGGACCGGCGTGCCCGGCGGGATCTCCTGCGCGGCCCCGAGGAGGACGACGTCGCCGGCCCGCACGCCCTGGCGCACCTCGATGCGCTGGGCCTGCTCGTCGAGCAGCCCGAGCTGCACCTCGACCCGCTCGATCTTGCCGTCCTTCACGCGGAGGACGGCGGGGCGGATCATGCGGCGGTCGATGGCGTTGACCGGCAGGATCAGGCCGTTGCGCGACTGGCTTTCGACCCGCCCCTCGGCGAAGAGGCCGGCGACCAGGTCGCTGCCAGGATTGGGGATCTCGGCGTAGACCCGCACCTGGCGGGTGGCCGGATCGGCCGCCGGGTTGATGCGGGTGATCTGGCCGCGGAAGGTGCGGTTCGGGAAGCCGTTGACGCGGAAGGTCACCGGCGTGCCGACCCGGAGCTGGGCAAGCTGCTGGGCCGAGACCGCGGCCTCGAGCTCCAGGCTCGACGGATCGACCACGGTGTAGAGCGCGGTGCCGGGCTGCACCACGTCGCCGGCCGAGGTCTGCTTTTCGCTGACTACCCCGGCGAACGGCGCGGAGACCCGGGTGTTCCCGAGCTGCTTCTGGGCGGCCGAGAGCTGCGCCTGGGCCTGGGCCAGGCTGGCGCGGGCGCCGACGGTGGTCTGGCGCGCGGTCTCGACGTTGCGCTCGGCCACGGCGCCGGCCTCCGCCAGGATCTTCTGGCGCTCCTCCTCGCGCTGGGCCTGGGCGACGTTGTTGCGGGCGTTGGTCACCGCCGCGCGGGCGGACGTCAGGGCCTCGGTGAGGGCGGCGGTGTCGATCCGCGCCAGCACCTCGCCGCGGCGCACGGCGTCGCCCGGCTCGGCGAAGGTTTCGATCACCGAGCCCGCGATCTGGGCGCGCACCGTGGCCTGCTCTTCGGCGGTCAGGGTGCCGGAGAGCGCCGGGCCGCTCTCCACCGGGCCGGAGGTCACCAGGGCCACGTCGGCGGGGCCGAGCACGATCTGTTGCGGCTCCGCCGGGGCGGCCTCTTTCTTCTTGCAGGCGCCGCCGGTCAGGGCGATCGATAGCGCCAGGACGACGGAAAAAGGTTTCCAAAGGGATTTGCGGCAGATCATGGGATGGGACTCCCGGTCAAGGCTCCGGCCGTGCCCGCGGCACCGGCGGCGCTCGCGTCGCTGGGGGCCGTGGCCGCCGTGGTTTGCGGTTGGGTCTGCGTCGGCGTCGCCTGTCCGGCCGTGCCGGTGATCGTGGTGAAGCCGCCCTGGTTGAGCGGCAGGTCGGCGAGCAGCGCGAGGCGGGCGCGGGCCACCTGGACGTTGCGCAGGGCGAGCGCCCGGTTGACCTCGGCCTGCTCCAGCAGCAGGCGGGAGTCGGACAGCTCGATCTGGCTGGCGATCCCCTCGCGGAAGCGGAGCTGGGCGATCTCGTAGGCGCGCCCGGCCTCCTGCGAGGTGCTGCTGCTGGCGGCGAGGGTCGCCTGGGCGTCGGTGAGGTCGTTGCGCGCCACCTGGGCGTCGAGCTCCGCCGCCTCGCGGGTCTGCTGAAGCCGGGCGCGGGCGTCGGAGAGACCGCCCTGGGCGACCCGCTCGACCCCGGCCAGGCGGCCCCAGGTGAGCAGCGGCACCGAGAGGCTGAGGGTGACGGTCCAGTCCTCCCGGAAGTCGTCGAAACCGGGGATGCCGCTCTGCGGGTAGGCGACCGGCGAGTAGCGCGAGGAGAGCGAGACCGCGGGCCAGCGCTGGCCGCGCGCCTCGGCGAGCTGGGCCTCGTTGGCGCTGACGTTCTCGACCGCCTGCCGCACCGGGGCGCGCGATTCGGGCGCCGGATCGGCGTCGGCGGCGAAGCGCGGCACGGTCTCCTCGACCGTGGTGGTCAGCCGCAGGTCGTCGCGCAGCGGGATGTTCAGGAGCTGCTTCAGGCGCAGGTAGGACTCGGTGCGCCCGGTGCGGCGCTGGATCAGCGCCGGGATCTGGTTGTCGCGCGCCACCCGGGCCCGCAGCAGCTCGAACTCGGAGCGGTCGCCCACCCGGCGGGCCACGTCGGTCTGGCGCAGCACCTCCTCGGTCTGGGCCAGGGAGGACTCGGCGATCTGCACCAGCCGGTCGGCGAGCTGGGCGTCGAAGTAGGCCTGGGTGACGTCGAGCAGGGCCTGGGCCAGGGCGGAGTCGGTGCCGATGCGGGCCGAGCGCAGGCGGGCCGCAGCGGCGCGGTTGCGGGCCAGGGTCTGGCCGCCGTCGAACAGGAGCTGATTGAGCGACAGCGCCAGGGTGTACTGGTTGGCGCGCCCGAATGGCAGGTCAGTGATGCCACTGTCGGTCCCGCCGCCGTCCGTCCCTCCTCCGCCGAAATTCAGGTCGCTGAACTGGGAGCGCAGGGTCCGCACGTAGGCCGCCGTGGCCGAGACCTGCGGGAAGAGCTGGCTGCGGGCGATGGCCCGGTTGCCCAGGGCGCTCATCACGCCGGCTTCGGCGACCCAGACGGTCTCGCTCTCTCCGGCCGCGATCCGCAGCGCCTCGTCGAGCGAGAGGATCACGGTGCGCGGGGCGGTGCTCACCGCGGGCGCGGCAGGCGCGGTGGCCTCCCGCGAAGTTTCTTGCGCCGACAGCGGGGCGCCCGCGAACAGCCCCGCGACACCTCCGGCGAGGAGCACCCCCGCCACTCGCTTCCAACTCCTCGGTTTCACTTTTGACTGTCTCCGTGCAAAAACTACCAGGCGGGCCACGCGCGACCACACTCAAGGGGGGCGACAGACGCCCTGCCGCTCTCTGGGAGAGTTGGTTTTGCGAACTCGATGCCAGAAGGTGAGGGCGCCGGGCGGGAGGACAGGGCGTGCTACGATCGGAACAGCTCGACGGAACTGAATTCCTCCTCAGAAGAGAGGCCCGCATGATTCGGCACGCTCGCCCGTTCCTGCTCCTTCTCGGCACGGCTTTCGGGCTGGCCACGGTCCCGCTCGCGGCCCAGTCCGGGCCCCGGCCCGGCGAGGTCACCCTGCCTCTGGCGGTCTATCTGACCCTGGTCGAGCGGGTCGAGAGGGTGGAGCGCGAGCGGGCTCGTCAGGCGTCCCAGCAGGAGGCGCCGCTGGCCGAGGTGGTGGCCCAGCAGACTACGGTCACCCTGGGCGATGGGCAGGCGGAGCTGGTCTCGCGTTTCGAGGTGCTGATCCAGGGGAACCCCAAGGAGCCGGCGCGGCTGCCGCTGGCGGGCTACCCCCGGCGCTCCGCGGTGCGGCGGGACGGCAAGCCGGACCCTACCGCGGCGGTGAGCGCCGGCCCGGCCGGGCAGGTTCTCCTGGTCGCCCCGGCCCCGGGGCGCTACGAGGTCGAGATCGCCAGCGTGGCCGTGCTGGAGAACCGCGGCGGCAGCAACCGGCTGACCCTGGCGCCGGCCGCGGCGCCGGTCGCGGTGACCGAGATCGACCTGCCGGCCGACCTCGCCTGGAGCGCGCCGGGGACGGTGATCGTGGAGGACGCGGTCCAGGGGGCCCGCCGCACCGTACGGCTGACCTCCCGGCGCGGCGAGTCCCGCGTCTTCGAGGTGCGCCGCAAGGTGGACGGCTCGGCGGCCAGCGAGCTGCTGGCGCAGAACGTGGTCCTCACCCTCTTCCAGCTCCGTCCGGACGGCCTGCGGCGCCACGACGTGGTGCTCTACGAGGTCTCCCGCGGGAGCCTGGGGAGCTTCACGGTCGATCTGCCCCCCGGCCTCGACGTCGAGCGGGTCTCGACCGACGAGGGGGAGGTGCTGCCGTCCGTCGAGACCCGCCGGCTGACCGTCCAGCGGCGGCGCCAGCTCCAGGGCACGGGATACCTGGTCCTGACCTCCACGCCGGCCCCGGAGTCGCTGGCGGCGGGGATCCCGCTGGCCACCGCGAAACCGGGCTTCGAGGTCCGCGCCCGCTATCTCGCCGCCTCCTCGACCGTGGCGGCGGACCTCCGGCCGGTCCCGGAGAGCGCATGGATGCGGGTGGACCTCGACGACCTGCCGCAGGCCCTGGGCTCGGCGCTGGCGGCCCTGGAGCTCTCGTCCGCCTGGCGGCTCGCTCCGGCCGCGGCGGACGGGGCGGCCACGGCCCTGGCGGTGTCGATCCTGCCCGCCGCGCCGGAGTTGGAGACGGCGGTCCGGCGGCGCGACACCACCACCCTGGTGACCGTGGACGGCACCGTGGTCCACCGCGACCGCTTCACCCTGGACCCGCCGCCGCCGGCCGGCGCCGCCTTCGACGTGACCCTGCCGGCCGGGGCCGCCCTCTGGTCGGCGAGCGTCGGCAACCTGCCGGTCCGCCCCTTGGAGCGCGACGGCCGGGTGACCGTGCCGCTCGGCTTCGGCGGCAAGGAAGGGGAGCCGGCCGAGATCGAGGTGGTGTCGGTCGTCGAGCGGGCGGTACCGCCCGGGCGCTCGCGCCTGGCCCTGGAGCTGGCGCAGGTCGCCTACCCGGTGCTGGACCACCGCTGGCGCCTCCTGCTGCCGGAGGGGGCGCGCTACCGTTTCCGCAGCGGCGACCTGCAGCCGGCGAGGCCGGGGATCGAGGGCATCGAAGGGAAGCCGGTGCGCTTCTCGGGAGGCGCGCCGCGGAACGAGGCCGCGCCTCCACCGCCGCCGCCCGCGTCGGAGCCGGAGGCGGTCGTCTCCATGACCACCGAAGAGATCCAGGACCAGATCGCCGTCCAGGGCCGCGACGAGCGGAAGGAGCTGGAGAAGCGCCGCAAAGACAAGGATGACGCCGCCCGCTTCGCCGCCGAGCTGGACGACCTCAAACAGGGTCTGGTGGGAGGCGTGAAGCCGCTGCCGGTGCAGATCCCGGAAGAGGGCAAGCTCCTGATGCTGGGCGGAGTCCTGCCCCCGTCCCGGGTGGCGGTGGATCTGGAGGTCAAGAAGGGGCGGTAGCCGTGTCGCCGATATTGCCGACATTGCCGGCATTGCCGGCATCGCCGACCTGTGACGGCGAGCCGGTCAGCACGTTACGCCTTGCCCCGCAGCATGATGTCCACGCGGCGGTTCTGGCGGCGGCCGGATTCGGTGTCATTGCTCGCCACCGGCTCGGACTCGCCGAAGCCGAGGGTGGCGAGGCGGTCCGGATCGACGCCCCGGGTCACCAGATAGTTCTGGACCGATTTGGCCCGCCGCTCCGAGAGCTCCTGGTTGTGCTCCTCGCTGCCGGTGGAGTCGGTGTGGCCCTGGATCACGACGGCGGTCTTGTTGTACTCGCCGAGGACGCCCGCGACGTCCTCCAGCGTCATGCGGCCGTCCGAGTCCAGGGTCGCGGAGTCGACGTCGAAGAGGACGTCGGATTCGAAATGGACCAGCAGGGTGCGGTCGTCCACCCGCTCGACCGTGGTGCCGGGGATGCGGGCGATCTTCTCCTCCTGGGCGTCCATATAGGCGCCGACGCCGGCCCCGATGGCGCCGCCGATGGCCGCGCCGGCCAGGATCTCGTCCGCCTCCCGTTTCCCGGCGAGGACGGCACCGACCGCACCCACGGCCGCTCCGGCCCCGGCCCCCTTCCAGGTCTTGTCGCGGCGGGTCTGGTAAGGCTGGCGCTGAGAGGCGCAGCCGGCGAAGAGGGCGAGCAGCAACAGCAGCGCCGTAGCGCTCCCAAATTTCTTCTTGTTGTGGCGGAAGTCGATCATGCTCGACTCCTTTCTGACCGTTTCAGAGGTCGTTGACGACCCCGGCCGGACACGAATAGCCGGCTTCGGGGTGTGCAAGGAGTCAAGACTTCAAGGTTTGTGCCAGGGGCCTCAGTCCCCCCCGAACCGGGCGTAGAACCCACCCGCCTCGGCCGTGGAGCGCAGGGCCTGCGAGGGCCGGAAGCGGTCCCCCACGGCGCTTTCGAGGCGCTCCAGGGTGGCGAGGATCGAGTCGAGGCCCTCCTGGTCG
>DATAHG010000603.1:0-3018 GCA_036263295.1 Thermoanaerobaculia bacterium
GGTCACCGTCGCCCGCGGAAAGATCGAGAAAACCTGGGGGAAGGCGTAGAGCGGATAGAGCAGGAACCGCAGGAAGCGCGTGAGGCCCGGCGAGATGAACTGGGTCTGCCCGCGGTTGCTGTTCTTGAGCGTGACCAGGGCGACGTAGCGGTGGCCGTCGAGGTGCCAGCGGAATCCGTGGTCGCGGCGCTCATAGGCCTGGACCCGCATGGAACGCCGGGAGCTGCCGAGCGGCTCTAACGGCTCCCCCGCGAAACTCTCCATTTCGGGATGGACCCGCCGCCTTCCGAAGCTTTCGATCTCCGGCAGGCGCTCGCGGATCCGGTCGCCGTCGATCACCCGGTAGCGCGGCCCGAGGCCGCCCCGTCCCTGGGTGCTGGCGAAGAGGTCCTGCCGCGCCTCGACCAGCCCGGCCAAGCGGTCCAGCTCCTCGGCGCTCAGGAAGCCCGGAATGTGACGGTAGGCCTGCTGCACCGTTTCAGATCACCTGGTCGAGAGCGTGGATCAGCTTCTCCATCTCCGCGAGCGTGTTGTAGTGCGCCATCGAGACGCGCACCACGCCGCCGCGGTCGGCGAGGCCGAGATCCGCGATCAGCCGGCGGGCGTGAAAGTCGCCGTAGCGGATGCCGATCCGCCGCTCGTCGAGCGCCGTCGGGATCTCCGAGGCGTGGCGGCCCTCGACCGAGAAGCTGATCGTGGGCACGCGGCGGTCGCGGTCGGGCGCCGGACAGCCGTAGAGCCGCACGTTCGGCTTGCCCGCCAGGAAGGCGAGGACCGGCTCGGCCAGGCGCTCTTCGTGCTCGGCGATCGCCGCGAAGCCGGCGGCCAGCCGGTTCTCCCCGCGCTCCTCCCCCGCCTGCCGGCCCAGCTCTTCGAGGTAGGCCACGATCGCCGGCAGGCCATAGGTCAGCTCGAAGTTGAGGTTCCCCGGCAGGAGCTTGTACGGCAGGGCGTCCTTGCCGATGAAGACGTGATTGACGTTGGCGAGGTCGAGCAGAAGCTCCCGCTTGCCATACATCAGGGCCTGGTGAGGGCCGTACACCTTGTAGAGGCTGAAGACGTAGAAGTCCACGTCCCAGGCCCGCACGTCCACCGCCCGGTGCGGGGCGTAGGCGACGCCGTCCACGCAGACCCGCGCCTGGCGGTCGTGGACGAAGCGGGTGATCTCCGGCACCGGGTAGAGGGTGCCGAGGACGTTCGAGACGTGGGGGAAGCAGACCAGGCGGGTCCGCTCGTTCATCAGGGCGCCGAGATCGGCGAGGTCGAGGTCCAGCGTCTCGGGGTTCGCCTTCCAGGTCTTGATGACGACGCCGCGCTCGGCGAGCCGCAGCCAGGGGGTGATGTTGGCCTCGTGGTCCACATTGGTGACCACGACCTCGTCGCCGGGGCGGAAGTCCTCGGCCATGGCGCGCGACAGGGTGCCGACGAGCTGGCTGCTCGAAGGCCCGAGCACGATCTCCGAGGGGTCGGCCGCGTTGACCAGCGCGGCGGCGGCGCGGACGCCCTCCGCCACCCGTTCGGCGGCGAGCCGGGACGGTCCATAGGTCGCGCCGAGTTGGACGCTGGTGGACAGCATGTACTCCCGCACGCGGTCGGCGACCGCGGCGAGGACGTGCGAGCCTCCGGCGTTGTCGAGACAGACCCAATCGCTGTCGAGCGCGGGGAATTGCCGGCGGACGAAATCAAGGTCGAGCGCGCGCACGGCATCTGCTGCCGCGGACGGGAAGGCTCCCGTCCGGGGTTCCGACGATTCGAGAGTCGCCATCGCGGAATCGCGGACTAGAGGCTGCGCTTCTTGGCGCGCAACCCGCGCCGGCTGCCACCCTCTTTGCGCGGCTTGGTGCGGCCACCGCCGGCGCCGCCGCGGCCACCACCGCCACCGCCGCCGCCGCCGAAGCCACCGCCGAAGTCACCGCCGCCGCCGAAGTCCGGCGGGAAGTCGGGCGGGAAATCGCGGCCACCGCCACCGTACCCGCCGCCGCCTCCACCGTAGCCACCGCCACCGCCGCCGTAGCCGCCCCCACCGCCACCCCCGTAGCCGCCACCGCCGCCGGCATAGCCGCCGCCCCCGTAGCCGCCGCCGCGCGGCGGGCCGCCGGGAGTGCGCTCGCGCGCCTCGTTGACGTTGAGGTTGCGGCCCTGGAACGACCGGCCGTTCATGGCCTCGATCGCCTTCTGAGCCTCTTCGTCCGTGCTCATCTCGACAAAGCCGAAGCCGCGCGAGCGGCCGGTGGCCCGATCGATCATGACGGTGGACGATTCGACGGTGCCGGATTCGGTGAAGAGCTCCTTCAGATCGTCGCCGGTCGTCGCGAAATTGAGATTCCCTACGAAAAGCCTCCTGCCCATCTTCTCTCTATCTCCTTTTGGCCTCCCTTTGGGGCCGTTCGTGAGCCGCCGCGCTACGTCAAGGGCGCCGGCGTCACGTCTTGCTTGGCGGTGGTGCAACCTTGCGGCCACCGCACGACGGGGAGGGGCGCCTCGCGATCTCTAGGAGTTTTGAATATAGCAGGCCCTCTCTCGCTGTGTAAACCAGAGAAGGGCGCCGGACACGATCCGGCCGCTCCGTGCCAGGAAGCAGTTGAGATTTTGAGCACCCCATCAACACCAAAGGTGCCGCTCAGGCCCGAAGTGAGGATCCCGGCCTCCTGATATGCTCCGCGGGCCCCAAATCGATGCGAGGACGGGCCGCAAACGGATGAACATCGTCGGGATCTCCGCCTTCTTTCATGAGTCGGCCTGCTGCCTGATCCAGGACGGCCGGCTCGCCGCCGCCGCCGAGGAGGAGCGCTTCTCGCGCGTCAAGCACGATCCGCGGCTGCCGGTGGACGCCTTCCGCTTCTGCCTGCGCCGCGGCGGGATCGGTATCGCCGACATCGACGCCGTCGCCTACTACGAGTCGCCGGTCCGCAAGCTCTCCCGGCAGCTCTGGGCCGGCGTGCCGGCCGGCGCCTCGCCCGACCTCCCCTGGCTCGATCCGGGCCAGCCGGCGCGGGCGATCCGCGAGGGGCTGGGCTA
>DATAHG010000604.1:0-37940 GCA_036263295.1 Thermoanaerobaculia bacterium
CAGGAGCCGCTGGTGGTCTTCCTCGGCGACAGCCTGACGGCCGGCCTGGGGCTGGACGCGGCGGCGGCCTACCCGGCGCGGGTGGAGGCGGCGCTGGAAGGGGCGGGCGAGCCCGTCCGGGTCCTCAACGCCGGGGTGAGCGGCGATACCACGGCCGGCGGCCTGTCCCGCCTGAGCTGGATCCTCAAGCAGAAGCCGGACGTGCTGGTGGTGGGGCTGGGGGCGAACGACGGACTGCGCGGCGTGCCGCTCTCGGACGTCGAGAAGAACCTGCGCGAGATTCTGCGCCGCGGCCAGGCGGCCGGCGCCCGGGTGCTTCTGCTGGGGATGCGCCTCCCGCCGAACTACGGCGAATATGCCGACCGCTTCGCCGAGATGTATCCGCGGATCGCCAAGGACATGGATGTCCCCCTGGTGCCATTCCTCCTCGAAGGGGTAGGCGGCGTGGCGCGGCTCAACCAGGAAGACGGCATCCACCCGACCGCCGAAGGGCAGGAGATCCTGGCGAAGAACGTGCTGCCCTACCTGCGCACCGTCCTGTCCCGGGAAGAGGCGCGGGCCGCGGCGGGCGCGAGCTGAGAACCGGCTCTGAACTCTCCGGCCTCCCCTGCGTATCAACAGACGAAAGGGGAGCGCCATGAACCAGGATGTCGAGCATCTGAGCCTGTTGTCGATCTTCCACTACATCGTGGCGGCGATCACCGCCCTCTGCTCCTGCCTGCCCTTCATTCACTTCTTCCTGGGCCTCGCGATGGCGTTGGGCTGGGGGGATTTCCGGACCGGCGAGGCGAGCTGGGTCGGCTGGATCATGGCCGGCTTCGCCGGGGCCGTCATCCTGTCCGGCTGGGCCCTGGCGATCTGTTTCGCCCTGGCGGGCAAGTACCTCGGAGAGCGGAGCCACTACCGCTTCTGCTTCGTGATGGCCTGCGTCGGCTGCGTCTTCATGCCGTTCGGCACGGTCCTCGGGATTTTCACCCTGATCGTCCTGATGAGGCCGACGGTGAAGCAGCTCTTCGGCGAGCCGGTCCTGCCGGCGCCGCTTGCGCCGAGCCAGCCGGCACCGATTTGACTCACCTCGCGATCCGGCGCACCGTCCCGCCTTGCGGCGGGGCGAGCCCGATCTCGGCCTTGATCTCTTCCTTCTGCAGTTGGGCGAGCCGGCGGGCCTCCATGGCGAGGCCGAGCTGCCGCATGCCGAGGATCACCGAGAACTCCAGGGCGACCAGCGCGATCCCGAGCGCGGTCTGGCCGGTCACCGCGACGACCAGGGCGAGGCCGCAGAAGGAGAGGACCACGGCGTAGATGATTCCGACGATCCGGGAGCGCTTGCCGCCGAGGTGGGCGAGGAGGTGGTGGAGGTGCTGGCGGTCGGCGTGGAACATCCGGAAGAAGCGCGAGGCGAGCGGCCCCTGCGGCCGGTCGAGAAAGCGCACCGCCATCACCATGAGCGTGTCCATCACCGGCACCCCGAGAGCGAGGATCGGCACCAGAATCGCCACCGCCGCCGGGGCCTTGAGAGCCGAGTGGACCGACATCGCGCCGAGCAGGAAGCCGAGGGTGAGCGAGCCGGAGTCCCCCATGAAGATCCGGGCCGGCTCCCAGTTGTGGCGCAGGAACCCGAGGCAGGCGCCCGAGGTGGCGGCCATCAGGATCACGGTCCCCGGGTTCCCCTGCAGGAAGGCGTAGCCGAGCAGGCTCGCCGAGATGATGGCGACCACCCCGCCGGCGAGACCGTCCAGGCCGTCGATGAGGTTGATCGCGTTGGTCACTCCGACGATCCAGACCAGCGTCGCCACCTCCCCCCAGAAGCCGAGCTGGACCTCGCCGAAAAACGGCAGCCGCAGCACCTCGAAAGACCAGCCGACGCGGACGAGCATCCAGGCCGCGAGCGCCTGAAACAGGAACTTCTTGGCGGCCGAGACCCCGACCAGGTCGTCCACCAGACCGACCAGGAAGACCAGCCCGAGCCCGAGGCCGAGCCCCCACAGCTCGTCGCGGCTGATCGCGGCGCTCCAGCTCCCCCAATATCCCCACTGGCCGACCGTCGCCACCCCGGCGGCGAGGACGAGACCGGTGACGATCGCGACACCGCCCAGGCGGGGCACGGCCCCGGCCTGCAGCTTGCGGGTGTCGGGGTGGTCGAGGGCCCGCAGAGCCACGGCGAGCCGGATTACCGGCGACATCATCAGGTTGGTGAGCAGGGCGGCGCAGAGGGCGGCGCCCAGGGCGGCGATCAGGATCTCAGACGTTTGCATGGGACACCTTCGGTTCCGACAGCAGGCGAGCCCAGGCCCGGAAAGCGAGATCGCGGGAGTACTTCTCTTCGAACAGGGCGCGGGCGGCGCGGCCGCGGGCGCGGACCTCTTCCGGGTTCGCGGCGGCTTCGCGGAGGATCGCGGCGACCGCTGCCGGATCGTGCGGGCAGGCCCAGCCGGCCTTGCGTTCGACCACCTCCGCGTGGAGGTCGGTGCCGGCGCCGCCGACCACCAGCACCGGCTTGCCGGCCGCCAGCGCGGCGGCGTACTTGGAGGGCACCAGCAGCCCGGCCACCTCGTCGCGCAACGTCACCAGGTGAACGTCGGCGGCGTTGTACAGCGCGCCGAGCGCCTCGCGCGGCTGGTACTCCAGAAAACGTACGCCCGACAGACCTGCCACCTGCTCGCGAACCTCCGGGAGCCTCGGACCGTCGCCGACGATCAACCAGACCACCTGGGATGGGCTCGGAGCGAGCACACGAAAGGCGTCGGCGACGGCATCGAAGCAGTGAGCTAATCCAAGATTGCCAGAATAGAGTAGCACGAAATACTGTTGGAGCCCATTCTCCCGGCGGAACCGCTCCCCGGCGGCGGGATCGGGCGCGATGGCGCGCCCGTCGGCCCAGTTGGGGATGACCTCGGCCCGCCGGGCGCCCCGGCGGCGCAGCGACTCGGCCATGGCGCCGTCGAGGGCCACGGCGGCGTCGGCGCGCGCCAGCACCAGGCTCGACAGCCGGCGCAGCAGGCCGGCGGCCGGCGAGCGCGGCGACAGGGCGCCGAGCGCCACGGCGAGGTCGGGATAGAGATCCTCGACCTTGTAGACGAAGCGGGCGCCGCGCAGCCGGGCGAGCAGGCCGAGGACGGCGACGAGCGGCGGCGTCGACAGACAGACCGCCACGTCCGCCCGCGGCCCGGTCGCCACCGCCAGGGCGGCGGACAGAAAGAAAGAGGCGTAGTCCGCCAGCCGGCCGATCTTCGAGCGCCGGCCGAAGTTGGTGCAGGCGACGCGGCGGATCGCCACGCCGTTCCAGGTCTCGCGGGCGGGCAGCGGCCCCGGGCGGCCCGGGGCATAGGTGGCGCGGCCGGCCAGGGCGGTGACCTCCCAGCCCGCGGCGGCGAGGTCCTCGGCGAGGTCGGCGAGGAGCTGCGCGGTGGCGGCGCGGTCCGGCCAGAAATACTGGTTGAGGAGGAGGATTTTGCGACGGGAGGGGCCGCCCGCCGGGGGAGCGGCCGGGCTCATGCGCGGCGGCGGACGGTGACCCGGTCGAGGACGATGCGGTCCATGCGGGTGCGCAGGAAGCAGTCGAGGGCCTCGGCCGGGGTGTTGACGATCGGCTCGTTCTCGTTGAACGAGGTATTGAGCACGATCGGCACGCCGGTCTCGCGCTCGAAGGCGGCGATCAGGGCCCAGTAGCGCGGATTGGTGGCGCGCGAGACGGTCTGCAGGCGGCCGGTGCCATCGACGTGGGTCACGGCAGGGATGCGCGGCCGCTGCTCGGGGCGGATGGGATAGACCTTGATCATGAACGGGTCGGGGTAGCCGATCGTGAACCAGTCGCCGGTGCGCTCCTCCAGGATGGAGGGGGCGAAGGGGCGGAACGACTCGCGACGCTTGATCTTGAGGTTCAGCAGGTCGCGCATGTCGCCGCGGCGCGGATCGGCGAGGATCGAGCGGTTGCCGAGCGCCCGCGGCCCCCATTCGGAGCGCCCCTGGTACCAGCCCACCACCTCGCCGCGGGCGAGGGCGGCGGCGGTCGCGGCGGCGAGGCTCTCGTCGTCCGGCGCGGTCTCGACGGTCAGCTCCCCTCCATTTCCCGACCAATCGCCATCCCGGCCGTCCGAGCCGGGGAGCCCGGCCGCCAGGGCGGCGCGGATGTCCCCCTCGGCGTAGCGCGGTCCCCAGTAGGCGTGCTCCATGACGAACTCGCGCGGCCGATCGAGGATCGCGTGCTGGGCGTAGAGGGCGGCGCCGAGGGCGGTGCCGGCGTCGCCGGCCGCGGCCTGGATGTAGACCTCCTCGACGTCGGTGTGGTCGAACAGCTTGCCGTTGGCGAGCGAGTTCATGCCGCAGCCGCCGGCCAGGGCGAGGCGGCGGAGACCGGTGCGGTGGAGGACCGCCTGGACCAGGGCGAAGAAACGCTCCTCGTAGACCGCCTGGACCGAGGCGGCGAGGTCCTTGTGACGCTGGGTGAGAGGATCCTCCGGCCGCCGCGCCGGGCCGAGCAGCTCTTCGAGGGCCGGGGTGAACACGGCGCCGAGGCGCGGCTCGCCGCCGTCCCAGGTCATGTCCACCCCCTCGGAGAGGTGGCGGAAGTAGCGCAGGTCGAGCTGGAAGGAGCCGTCGGACCGCGCCGGGACCACCTGCTGCAGGGCATCGACGAAGCTCGGCTCGCCGTAGGCGGCGAGGCCCATCACCTTGTACTCGTCGCCGTAATTCGGGAAGCCGAGGAGCTGGGTGACCGCGGTGTAGAAGAGCCCCAGGGAGTGCGGGAAGTGGACACGGTCCAGGACCTCGATGCGGTTCCCGCGGCCCACCGCCAGCATGGTCGAGACGAAGTCGCCGAAGCCGTCGACGGTGAGGCAGGCCGCCTCTTCCCAGGGGCCGCAGAAGAAGGCCGAGGCGACGTGGGCGAGGTGGTGCTCGACCGCGTGCACGGGCGGGGTGGCAATGTTGCCGGCGTTGCCGGATCCGAAGGCCGCGAGACGGTCGGCCAGGGTGTCCACCTGGCGCAGATTGCGGGCCCGCCCCAGCGCCCGGCCGAGACTGCGCGGGTGGCTGAGGGCGAGGGCGGCCTTGCGCACCAGGTAGGCCCGCGGCTGGCGCGGCACCGCCACGGCGGCGAGGCCGTCGAGCGTGCCGCCGTTGATCTCCTCCAGGCAGTGGCGGATCGCCCGCTCGGGAAAGCCGGCCCAGTGCTTGATGCGGGTGAAGCGCTCCTCCTCGACGCCGACCGTGAACCGGCCGCCGGAGAGGCCGGCCGCTGAGGCGTCGCCGTGGAAGGCGTTGATCCCCAGGATGGGACCGTTCGGGTCGATTGGGTCGATCGGGCTATCCGGCATGGCGCGAGGCCCAGGAGAGGGCGGCGGAACGGGTGAGATCGGTGAGGGCGGCGGCCATGCGGTCCGCCACCCCCTCCTGGGAGAAGTCGCGGATCATCCAGGCCCGGCCGCGGGAGCCCCAGGCGCGGCGCTCCCCGGGGGAGAGGGCCATCAGACGGCCGATCCCGCCGGCCAGGGCCTCGGTACCGTCCTCCACCCAGAAGCCGCAGCGCTCGCGCTCCAGGCCGGACCAGGGGGCGGTGCGGGTGACCACGCAGGGGGTGCCGTGCGCCAGGGCCTCGGCCACGCTCATCCCGAAGTTCTCGGACCTGGAGGCCAGGATCAGCCCCTCGGCTCCGGCCAGCAGGCGGGCCTTGTCCGGTCCTTCCACGTGAGGGAGGACGCGGACCCGGGGGGCGACCCCCTCCCGCTCGGCGGTCTCCAACAGGGAGCGCCGGTAGCCCTCGTCGCCACTGCCGGCCAGGACCAGATCGGCCGGCGGCGCGCCGTCCAGGCTCCGGGTCCAGGCAGCGTAAGCGGAAAGGATCAGCTCGATCTGCTTGTGGGGGTGGAGTCGCCCCAGGAAGAGCAGGTAGGGCCTGCCTTCCGTCGCCGCCGGCACCTCGGCGGGAACCTCGACGCCGTTCGGCACCTCGATCGTCCGCGCGCCGGGGAAGATCTCGCGCACCGCCCGGGCCTCCTCCTCGGAGGTGACGTGATAGACCGCCCGCGCTCCGGCGATCCGGCGCAGCACCGCCAGGAACAGGCGCTTCTTGCCGCCCTTGGCGGCCAGGGCCTCGGGGAAGAGCATGCCGCGCGGCGAGATCACCAGCGGCTTGCCGAACAGGCGGCAGAGCAGGGCGAGGGCCGGCAGCGGCCAGACCAGGATCCCCCAGACGTAGACGGCGTCGGCGCGGGCCACCTGGCGCGGCAGGACGGCGAGGAGCCCGGGGGCGACCAGCTCTCCCAGCTTGCCGCCGAGACGGCGGCAGTAGCGGATCCGCAGGTTCTCGCCCGCCTCCCGCCAGCCGGCCGGCACGTCCAGCCGGTCGGGGCCGTCGGCGTCCGTGGTCAGCGCCCGCACCTGGAAGCCGCGCGCCGCGAGCCCGCGGCAGAGCTGGGCGGTCGAGACGATCGGGCCGCCATAGCGGCGGGCCGGATGGAAGTAGAGGCTGAGGAACAGGAGGCGCATCAGGCTACCGCTACCGGCTCCGGGCGGTCCGCGAAGCCGAGCAACCGGCGGCGGCGGGAGCGCCGGCTCATCAGGACGCGGTCGAGCACGAACACCGAGATGCCCATGTAGATCATCAGGGTGAACGAAAAGCCCAGGGTCTTGATCCAGGAGCGCTCGAACAGGTAGAGGGCGAGCCAGAAGATGACGGTGACCAGGCCGACGGCCAGCTCCCGATGCCAGATCAGACGCAGCAGGAAACGGTAGAGACGCCCCATGATGAACCCGAAGGCCAGGATGGGCAGGAACATCCAGGGCAGGCCGAAGTCGATGTAGGACTCGGCGGCGTAGCCGAACGCGATACTGGTGTTCTCCTCCGCTCCGGCCACCCAGATGCCCGAGTATTTCCGCACCATCTCGCTGTCGGAGGGCAGCACGGGTTTGTTCGGAAACAAGAGCCGGGGCATCAGGACGTGGCGCACGGCCTTGCCGAGGATGCGGCCGTTCTCGTGCGGCAGCACCTCCGGCACCCGGCTCACGGCGAGGGCTGGATAGTAGACGGTCCAGAGCCGGTCGACGAAGAAGTCGAGGTTCTCCACGACCCCTTGGAAGTCGCTGCCGAACCACCCCTTGGACAGGCTGACCACCTTTTCCAGGCGAGCCGAACGGGACTCGGCGAACGCCTCGATCTCGAAGGAGCTGCGGTAGGTGGTGCGGATGCTCAGCCAGAGAAGCCCGAAGAAGAAGATGGCGCAGGCGGAGGCGCCGATCATGAGCCAGTGTTGAATCCGGCGAGGCTCGAAGCGCTCGAGGATGACGAGCACGAGCATCATCAGCGGCTCGCGGAAGCTCGCGAAGAAGCCGGTGAATCCGAGCACCACCTCGATGCTCAGCAGCACCAGAATGGGGCGCCAGCGGATCCGCGTCGAGCTGAGGCGGCGCAGAATCAGGTAGAGGGCTACGAGCCGCAGGAAGCTGAGGGCCAGGATCCCCTGCGTCAGCACGGGGATCTCCCAGGCGACGGTGTGGATCGCTCCGACGGTGGCGAGGAGACCGAAATACGTCAGGTAGAGCGCCTGGGCGCTGAACGCCTTGCCCGGAAGCTGCCGGTCGGGGGGGGGCGTCCCGCGCCCGAGGGCGAGCCTCAGGCCGATCAGCAGCGCGAGCACGCAACCCATGCCGATCAGGACCATCGGCCGGTAGTCCGAGAAGCTGATGGCTTCGAGAGGGCGGCCGGTGATCCCGTGGTAGAAGACGCCGGCGTTGACCTGGGCCCACTGGAAGGAGAGGGCCAGGGCGAGAACGGGTGGCCCCTCCCGGGCTCGCAGGAAGCGCCATATCGCCCAGAGCAGCACGGTGGCCAGCGGCGCCAGCCAGTCTCCCACCAGGATCCAGGAGAGGGCGGCCAGCGCGATGACGACCAGCGTCTGCAAAGGCCCCTTTGAAGGGTTCTGGGCAGAAGGAGCGGCCGGCCGGACCGGCTGAAAGGCGAGGGGTTGGACCATGGCGGCTATCCCCGCTCCGAGGAAACCGGCTCCCCGGCCAGGTCGAACTGCGTCCAGTCGGGAATCTGGTAACCGCCGTCGACGTCGAGCGGGGTGCCGGCGTTGAAATGGCGTTTCGGCCGCCGCAGGTAGCGCAGCCCGTCGGCCGGCGAGACGCCGCAGCTCCGCAGGCGCAGCCAGGCGTTCCCCCACTGGCTGCTCCGCAGGTCGCGATAGGTGATCTTGAACAGGTTCCAGGCCCAATTGCGACGGGCCTGTTGCAGCTCTTCGCCCTGCAGCGGGCAGTCGGGGGCCTGGAGGGCCCGCCATGCCTCGCCGTGGGCGAGAGCGTAGCTGGCGGCGGATTTCGGGCTCTGCAGCTCCTGTCCGGGGTGGATCCGGTACCAGAACAGATCGGCCGGCATCAGAAGGACGCTCACCGTGCGGCAGGCCCGCATCCAGAACAGATAGTCCGAGGCGGCGCCACGATCCTCGAAGCCGCCCAGGCGGTGGAACACCTCGGCGCGGAACAGGGCCCCGGCAGGGCCGCACTGGAACATCCCCAGTCCAAGGAATTCGCGGCGGTAGGACATCAGCGGCGTCGACAGCATCGGGCACGGCCCCCCCGGCCAGGCGGTTCCCGACGAGAGCGCGAAACCGGCCCGCGGCTCGGCGCGGAGCGGCCCGAGCAGGGTCGCCAGGCAGTGGGGGTACATCAGGTCGTCGGAGTCATGGTACTTGAGGAAGGGCGCCCGCGCCAGCGCCGCGGCGCGGTTGCGGTTCCCGAACTGCCCGAGGTTGGCCTCGTTGACGTGGACCCGGACGCGGCGGTCGAGCCGCTCGTAGCGCCGGGCGACCTCGACCGAGCCGTCGGTGGACTGGTTGTCGACCACCAGCACCTCGAAGTCGCCGAAGGAGCTGGCGAGGACGCTCTCGAGCGAGGCGGCCAGGGTGTCCTCCCGGTTGTAGGAGGTCACCAGCACGCTGATCTGCGGGGTGTGCTCCATCAGGCCATGCCCCCCTGACGGTCCCGGTACCAGTCCGCGGTGCGCCGCAGCCCTTCGGCGAGGGGGACGCGCGGCTCGTACCCGAGGTCCCGCCGCGCCGCCTCGATGCTGCAGGTCATCTCCCAGATCTCGCTGTCGCGGTAGGGGACGGCTCCGAAGCGCAGGAGGCCGGGAGCCTCGCCGCCGACCGCCGCGGCGAGCCCCTCCAGCAAGTCGCGCAGGCGGACCACCTCGCCGCTGCCGACGTTGTAGATCGCCCCGGTCTCGGGGAGGGGGCGGGTGGCGGCGAGCAGGAAGGCCTGGACGTGGTCGTCCACGTGGGCATAGTCGCGGAGCTGCTCGCCCGGGGTGACGGCGACCTCGCGGCCGGCCAGCAGGCTGGCGAGGACGTGGGGGACCACCCGGTCGGGGTTGTCGGCCGGCCCGTAGGGCCCGAATGGGCGGAGGGTCACCACCTCGCGCGCCTCCTGGCGCCCCAGGGTGGACAGCAGGACGACGGCGGCGTTCTTGGTGGCCGGGTAGAACCAGGTCGGGCGGCAGGCGAGATCCTCGCGGACCTGGCCGCGCGCCTGGCCGTACTCCCCGCAGGAGCCCGCCATCACCAGACGGCAGCGAACCCCGTCCAGCGCCCGCCAGAGGCCCAGGCTCCCCTCGACGTTGACGCGGAGCGCCTGCTCCCGGTCCTGCTGGCCGAAGGCCGTGCCATAGGCGGCGAGGTGGAAGACCACCTCGGGCGCGGCGGCCTCGACGGCGGCGCCCAGGGCGGCCGGGTCGGTGAGGTCGGCGAGGTGCCAGGCGACCCCTTCGGAAGGGAGACGGGTCCCCTGGTCCGGCCGCCGCCGCAGAGCGTGGACGCGGGCGCCGGCCGCGGTCAGGGCGCGGACCAGGTGGGTGCCGAGGAAGCCGGTCGCCCCGGTCACCAGGACGGAGCGCCCCGCCAGATCCATCTCAGCCATGACGCAGGGCCCAGTCGTAGGCGACCGGGCCGTCGAACGGATCGGCGCGCGAGATCTCCCCCTCCTGGTGGGGGATGGTGGCGCAGTTGGCGACCAGGGCGGCCTGGTCGCCGACGCCCTTGAAGCCGTTCCAGACCAGTGGGGGCACGGTGACCAGGCAGTAGTTCTCCTCTCCCAGGAAGACCTGCTGCAGCCGTCCGCGGGTGGGCGAATCCGCGCGGTAGTCGTAGAGCACCAGCTTGATCGTCCCCACCGGCACGGCGTAATTGAGAGTCATGCGCTGGTGAAGGTGCCAGGCCTTGACCACGCCCGGATAGACCGAGCTGAAGTAGATCTCGCCGAAGCCCTGGAAGTGCGGGGCATCGGCGCGCAGCATGTGGAAGATCGTCCCCCGCTCGTCGGGAATGCGGCGCAGCGGCGTCACGATCACACCCTCGATCGGGCCGTGGGAGGCGGGCTGGGGTGGGCTCATCGCGTCTCCAGATAGCTGTGAATCTGGCGCCGGCACCAGGATGCCATGTCCTCGCCGCCGTAGAAGGCGCGGTACCAGTCCGCGGTGTGACGGATGGCTTCGGGGAACCCCCAGCGCGGTGCCCAGCCCAGGCCGGCCGCCGCCTTGTCGATCGCGAGCCGCAGCAGGCCGGCCTCATGGCCGCCGGGCGGGCCGCCGTCGGCCTCCCAGAAGCCCGCGCCCCAGGCCGCGATCAGGGTCTCGACCAGATCGGCCACGCTGCCGGAGCTGCTCGGATCGGGGCCGAAGTTCCAGGCCGAGCAGAGATCGGGCGCCTGGGCTTCGAGGAGACGGGCACCGAGCAACAGATAGCCGGACAGCGGCTCCAGGACGTGCTGCCAGGGGCGGACCGCCCGCGGGTTGCGCACCCTTACCGGCTCCCCGGCGGCGAGGGCGCGGACGGCATCCGGCACGATACGGTTCGCCGCCCAGTCGCCGCCGCCGATCACGTTGCCGGCCCGGGCGGTGGCGACGGGGACGAAGGGGTTCTGGAAGAAGCTGCGGCGGAAGCTGTCGGTGATCAGCTCGGCGGCGGCCTTGCTGGCGCTATAGATATCGTGGCCGCCCAGCGCGTCGCTCTCGCGGTAGGGCCAGGGCCACTCGCGGTTCTCGTAGCACTTGTCGCTGGTCACCACGACCATTGCCCGGGGCGGCTGGCGGCGGGCGATCTCCAGGGCGTGGGCGGTGCCCAGCACGTTGGTCGAGAGGGTGCCCACCGGGTCGCGGTAGCTCTCCCGCACCAACGGTTGGGCGGCGAGGTGGAAGACCACCTCGGGATCGGCGGCGCGCCAGACCGCCGCGAAACGGTCGAGGTCGCGGACATCCCCCTCGGCATGGCGGACCCGGTCGCCGATCCCGGCGGCGGTGAACAGGTTCGGCTCGGTCGGGGGAGGCAGGGCGTAGCCCGCGACCTCGGCCCCCAGATCGGCGAGCCAGGCCGCCAGCCATCCCCCCTTGAAACCGGTATGGCCGGTGACCAGCACCCGCCGGCCGCGGTAGGCCCGCTCCAGCTCCGATTGCAGCGTGGGAAGGCTCAAGCGCGCCCGCGCTCCCAGACGGCCCAGGGCGGCTGGCCGGCGGCGGCGAGGTCGGCGAGCTGCCGGTAGTCGCGCGGCGTGTCCATGGCGAACCAGAACCCCTCGTGGCGGTAGGCGACCAGCTCTCCGGCGCGGGCCAACTCGCGCAGCGGCTCCTCCTCCAGCACCAGGCGGGGGTCGTCCGACAGCCGGTCGAGGAAGGTGCGCTGGAAGACGAAGAAGCCGCCGCTGATCCAGCCGGCCGAGGCCTGCGGCTTCTCGTTGAACTCCCGCACGTGTCCGCCGTTCTCGATCGCCAGCTCGCCGAAACGGCCGGGAGGATGGACCGCGGTCACCGTGGCCAGCTTGCCGTGCGCGCGGTGGAACTCGACCACCTTGCGGAAATCGACGTCGCAGACCCCGTCGCCGTAGGTCAGGGCGAAGCAGTCGTCCTCCGGCGGCACATAGGCGGAGGCGCGTTTGACCCGGTGGCCGGTCAGGCTGTCGAGGCCGGTCTCGGCCAGGGTGATGCGCCAGTCCACCTCGTCGGCGCAGCCGTGGGCGACCGGCGCGCACCCGGCCGACAGGTCGAGGGTGACGTCCCCGACCATCAGGGGGAGGCTCAGGAAGTACTGTTTGATCAGGTCGGAGCGGTAGCCCAGGCAGAGCACGAACTCGCGGAGCCCCCAGTGGGAGAACCCCTTCATGATGTGCCAGAGGATCGGCTTGCCGTCGATCGGCACCATGGGCTTCGGGAGCTCGACTCCGAGGTTGCCCAGGCGGCTGCCGTAGCCGCCGCAGAGGATGAGGACCTTCATCGCAATCCTTGCAGACGTTTGAGCCGGAGCCAGCGGCGCGGCGTGCGGATGGCGCGCACCAGCGGATTTGGAAGCCAGGGCTGGTCCAGGCGGCTGCCATAGTGTAGCGCGACCCTCGCCGGACGCGGCCGGGGGCTCTTCGAATGACTTTCGAAAAGACGGGCGAAGAGGGCCTGGTAGTCGGCGGTGCGGGCGCGCACCTCGTAGCGCTCGGCCACCCGGCGCCGGGCGGCGGCGCTCACCTCTTCCAGCCGCGCGGTGTCGGCGGCCAGGGCGGCGATGGCGTCGGCGAAAGCGGCGCAGTCCCCCACCGGCGGCAGGAACCCGGTGACCCCCGCCTCGACCGCCTCGGGCACCCCGCTCAGGATGTCGCTCACCACCGGCACCAGCCCCGCCGCCATGGCCTCGAGCAGGGCGACCGGGAACCCCTCGGCCCGGGTGGGGAGGACGAAGACGTCGTGGCGCGGCAGCTCTTCGAGCACCTCGGCGTTGGTCTTCGGCCCCAGCCAGCGCACCGCCGACGGGCCGGTCCAGCGCCGCCGCAGCTCGGCGCCGTCCGGGCCGTCCCCCATCACCGTCCACTCCACGGCCACCCCCCGCGCGGCGAGCAGGCGGTCGATCTCCGGCAGGTCGAAGACCCCCTTCTGCCCCTGCTCCAGGCGGCCGGAGTAGATCAGCCGCAGCGGGGCGGAGCCGTCCGGCCGGGGGGAGCGTCCCCGTTCCGGGATCGGAATCCCATAGGGCAGGTGGAAGACAGACCCGGCGCGTCGGGGGAGGCGCCGCAGCAGGTTGTCGTACATCGCCCGGCTGTAGCAGACGAAGGCGTCGATCACCGCTTCGTGCTTTTCCGCCAGGTCATAGTAGTAGTCGTGGTCGCCGTGGAGGACCTGCACCACGGCCTTTCCGGGGTCGTACCGGCAGACCATTGCGAGCTCGATCCAATCATGACTTACGACAATTCCGGGTCCGGGCGCCACGGTCTTGGCCAGACGGCGCACTACTGAGTAGAGGTTTTCGTTCGGCAGACCATGCTCGAACGCGATTTGACGGTCGGCGGCGAGCCGGTCACCGAAGCGCGTGTCGCCGGCGAACGGGTTGTGGACGAGAACCGCGCAGTGCTCGAAGCCGTCCGGATGCCGGTAGGCGAGAAGGTTGGCCACGATGTTGAGGAGGCCTCCCATCTTGTCCGGCAGGATGTGGACGATCTTCGGGGAGGGCGTCATTCATTCATCTCTTGAGGAGGAATATCTCTTGGCCAGAGTGGTGCTGTTTCTCGACGACGAAACCGAATCGAAGATGCGGGCCGCCGCCAAGGCGGCCGGAGTTTCCGAAAGCCAGTGGGTCGCCGAGGCGATCCGCAAGACCGCCGGCTCTTCCCGCCAGGCCGCCAGCCGATAGCCTTTCCACCTGCCCATCCCGGAGGGCGTCCGTCGAGGGGGAGCCGTGTCCGTCACGCTCCCCCTCTCCAGGCCCGCACCAGGACCACCCAGGAGAGGGCGCGGCCCGGGAAGGGGGTATCGGGAGCGGCGACGGGCGGGCGCCAGGGGAGCGGGTGGAGCTCGTCCAGGGCGCAGGTGAAGCCGGCCTCGGCCAGTAGCGCGAGGATTTCCGGCGTGCGTCGCCGTGCCGGATCGAATTCGTGGACCTCGGCGATCAGGGCCCGGACCTCCCGGAGCGCGCCGGCGCAGTCCGCCAGGACCGCCGCCTCGGCCCCCTCGATGTCGAGCTTGAGCAGATCGACCGGCTCGCGTTCCAGGACGTCGCGCAGACGGACCGCGGGCACGCTGCGGATCGGCCCGGGCAGATCCGGATCCAGGCCGGCGGCGGGATCCACCACCGCGCCGGAGTCGGACCCCTCGCAGCGGAAGTCGAGGCTCCCCGCCCGGGTCCAGACCGCGGCCTGCACCGCCTCGACGTCGGCCGCGCCGTTGGCCGCCAGGTTGTCCCGCAGCAGGGCATGGATTGCCGGGTCGGCCTCGTAGGCCGTGATCCGGGCCCGCGGATAGAGCCGCTTGAAGTAGAGGGAGGCCAGGCCGACGTTGGCGCCGGCGTCGAGGATGCGCGGCGCCGGGCCGGCGGCCTGGAAGCGGTAGGCGCCGGCCACGAACAGGTCGTGCCACTGCGGACAGAGGGTGAGGAGGTCGGCGTAGCGCAGGCGATAGCCCATCAGCTCGATCGTGCCGGGGGTGTGGCGCGGCGTCCGCTCCGCCTCCCGGCTGGAGTGCCGCCAGGCGGCCACCTCGGGCGCCGGGAACAGGCGGCGCTTCGTCCGGCCGGCAAGGCGGCGGGCGGAGCGGTAGAACGGCGGCACCGGAAAGGGGCTCAAGCGGCGGGCTCGCCTTCGGCGGCGGCGACCGCCCGGCGCATCGCGCGCCGCGCGTTGACCTCTTCGGGATGGTTCAGGGTGACCTCGGGGGCGCCGTGCAGCCAGCGCTCGACCACCTCGACCCCCTGGGCGAAGCTGTGGTCCTGGTTGGAGACCTCGTACCTCCAGGCGCCGAAGCGGCCGCGGCTGAACACGTTGCGCTCTTTGAGGGCGGGGAGGACCGCCACCAGGGCGCGCTCGCGCCGGAGTGACGGAGTGGGGTAGCCGTGCTCCAGGCGGCGGTGCCAGACGTGGTGGACCGCTTCCCGGCTCGGGATCAGGCCGGTCGCGAGCATCCCCTCGACGGTCTCCTCGATCACCGCTCCGGAATCCACCGGCTTCGCGGGGGACTCCGCGACCTCGGCCATCAGCGACCACTGCCGCTCCGGATCGGGGACGTTCCACGGCGAGTAGTGGGAGAAGGCGGTCACCCGGTAGAACGGGCAGTCCCCTTCGGGGAAGTACATCCAGCTCTTGCCGGCCAGGTTCTCGCCCGGCTGGCCGGTGAGGCCGACCCCCAGCACGTGGGTGGAGGAGTAGCGCAGGTCGCCGAGGGCCGGGCCGAGCTCCGCGGCGAGGTCGCTCAGCCCGACCAGCTCGTCAAGGGGGAGGGTCGAGAGCAGGCGGCGGTAGCGCACCATCGCACCGTCGGCGAACCAGGCCTCGCGGCGGGCGGTGTCGAGCCGGACCAGCCTCTTGCCGAAACGCAGAGCCTCCGGATGGGCCTCGCCGAGGCGGCGGGCGAGCTCGCGCCAGATGGCGCCGGTGCCGCCCTGCTTCGGGAAACGAAAACGGTTGTTCGGGCCCCAGGAGATGTCGTCCCGGCCGCGCAGCATGTTCTCGACGGCGCGCTCGACGTCGGCGATCGCCACGCGGTCGCCGATCCAGTGCCAGCCCATCTCCTCCGGCGGGTAGGCCCAGACCTTGAAATTGTAGGGGCGCAGGAAGACGCGGGCGATTCCCTCGCCGAAGGTGGCGTCGATCCACTCGCCAAAGTTCTCCGGCGGAGTGGCCGGGGGCTGCAGGCGCAGCAGCCCCCGCACGCACTCCCACTGGGCCTCCACCGGCAGGTAGCGCAGGTTGAGCTGGAAGGGGTAGGGGACGAACCGGCCGCAGACCCATACCCAGGAGCTGCGCTCGTGGAAGAGCCACCCCTCGGGTCCGAGCAACTCGTCCATCAGGTCCTCGAAATACTGGTAATGGCTGAACTGGACGTGACCGCCGAGGTCCCAGGTGAAGCCGTGCTCGTCGGTGACCGAGGAGGCGAGACCGCCGGCCGTCGCCTCGGCCTCGCAGAGCAGCCAGTCGGAGCGTCCTTCGCGGGACAGGCGCCAGGCCGCTCCCAGGCCGGTCGGTCCGGCCCCCACGATCAGGATCTCGCGATCCTCCCTGTCAGGCATGACTCTCCTCCCGTGTCTCCGCGGCGCGGTCGTACAGATCCAGGTGGCGGTCCCACAGGCGCGCCGGGGTGAGGTGCGCCTCGTAGCAGGCGCGGGATGCCCGGCCCAGGGCGTCGCGCTCCCGTGCGGTGAGGCCGAGAAGGGAGGCGAGCCCCGCGGCGATCGATCCCGGCGACAGGTCGGGGACCATGCCGCAGCCGGCTCCGAGGTCGCGGAAGGTGCGGTTCCCCCCCGTCGAGTGGAGGAGCAGCGGCAGGCCGGCCTCCGCCGCTTCGATGGTGGACAGGTCGAAGAGGCTGAAGCGGTTGACGTTGACCACGAAATCGACGGCGCGCAGCAGGCCGCCGACGTCGGTCACCCGCCCCAGGGGGCGCAGGCGCGGATGGGAAGGCAGCGACTCCGGCGCCGGCCCTGCCACCGCCAGGACGCCCGGGAGATCTTCTTCGGACGGCAGCAGCGGGAGAGCGGCGAGCAGGGTATCGAGGCCACGGTAGGGCTGGGAGTTGCCGAGGAACAACCCGATCGGCCGGTCGGCGGGGAGCCCCCAGGAGGCCCGCAGGGCCGCCCGCGTAGCGGCCGGATCGGCCGGCGCCGGGCCGGCGGCACCGGTGAGCAGCCAATCGGCGCGGCCGAGCGGGGCGGCGAAGCGGGAGTCGCAACGCACCAGCTCCTCGCCCGCCTCCCGGCAGGGAAGGATCAGGCGGTCCACCCTTTCCCAGACCGCCAGCTCGCGCTCGACCCAGGCAACGACGTCGGGCAAGGCGAGGATCTCCTCCCAGGGCATCTCCGGCACCGCCCAGCTCCATACCAGATAGAGCGCGATCGGAAAGGGGGCGTGGCCCAACAGCCAGACCTCCGGATCGATCTCCTCGGAACGGCGGCGCTCCAGGAGGTGCTCGGCCGCGAACACGTCGTGGGTGAAGAGAACGCCACTCCCCTGCCGAGCCAGCTCCAGGCTGGCAGCCGACTCCGCCACTACCTGAGCGGCGGTCTCCTCCATCATGCGGTGGATCCGCCCGCCCTTCTCCCGCAGCTCCGCCTGCGGCGGCCGGTAGCGCCGCGGCGGCCCGAGCAGCCGGCGCTTGACCTTCCGGGCCGCCTCCCGCCAGGGGGAGGGGACGGCTGCCGTCTTCTGCGGGGTCTTGGGAGGAGCCGGGGGCGGGAAGAGCACCTCGTGCCCCCGCGCGTCCCGCCCCGCGGCGGCGTGGCTCAGCTCGTGGAGGTAGCCGGCGGGCCCGCCCAGTCGGGCGAGCGGCGGTCCGATATGGACGACTCTCATCGGCAATTCACCGGCGATAGAGAATGAACGAGTTGCAGAAGGTGGCATAGACGCGGTACTGCACCGCTCCCCACTCGGGGCGGGCTTCGAGGAATTCGGCGAAGGCGCGTGCCTCCCCCTTGCCCGGGTGTCCTTTGTAGTGGAACCAGTCGTCGAACAACAGCAGGGCGCCGTCCTGGAGCGCCGGGGCGATCCCCGCCAGCACGGTCCGGGTCGATTCGTAGAGGTCGCAGTCGATGTGTGCCAGGGCGATCCGCGGGTACTTGCCCGGCACGGTCCGCGGCAGAGTTTGCTCGAAGGGGCCGTCCTCGATCTCCGGTCGTGGCAGTCCGCACGCGACGAAGAGGTCGAGGGTGGACTGCGGGGTGACCGGGGCGCCGATCGGCAGGAGCGGATGCCAGGAGTGGTTCGTGGCGCAGTCGCCGGGCTGCCAGCGGGCGTGCTCCTCGGCCGAGGGGGGGAGACCGGCGAAGGAGTCGAAGCCGGCGATCCGACGCTCCATCCCCTTGGGATCGAAGCTGAAGGCGCGGGCGAGCAGGGCGAGGCTGCTCCCGGCGAACACCCCGAATTCCACCACGTCTCCCGGCACCCCCTCGAAGTTGAGGTACTCGGCGGCGTTCACGAAGGTGTCCAGGCGCGGCCGGTGCTGGTGGGCGAGTTGATCCATGACGCTGCGCCGCGGCGCTCCAGAGACCAGCCGCCGCACTCGCCCGAGCAGGTCAGGCATGGCTCTCGACCTCCCAGGCACAGGGGATGTGGACCAGCCCCTTGCGCGCTGCCGACTCGGCGTAGAGCGGCGACGGGCCGGGATCGACCGACAGGGTCAGGGCGGGCTCCTGCAGATCGAGGATCTCGGCCTGGTTCCAGAGGCAGACCGCGAGGTGGAAGTCCCCCGCCATCAGCACGTCGCCAGGGATCGCCACCCGCGCCGTGTACTCGCCCGCCTCGACCGGCGCGGTGAGCCCGGCGTCGCGCGACTCGCTGGTGAAGACCGCCACCCCTTCGAGCGTGAGCAGGCCGATCCCCACCCGCAGGCCGGGCGCAGGCTGGGGCACGGTGTAGTCGAGGTGCACCTGGAAGGGCTCGGTGCTGAGCGCCCGCGTTACCGGGGCGCCTTGCGGATCCTTGAGCTCGGCCCGCAGGAGCTGCGGCTTGCCGGTGCGGACCGTCGCCGAATAGCCCGGGCGGTCCTCGCCGGCCAGGTAACGCGACACCACCTCGCGGGTCTCGCCGGCCGCGACCAGGCGGCCCGCGCGCAGCAGGATGGCGGTGCCGCAGAGGCGCTGCACCGCCCCCATGTTGTGGCTGACGAAGAGGATCGTCCGCCCCTCGCGCTCCGCGATGTCTCCCATCTTGCCGAGGCACTTCTTCTGGAACTCGGCGTCGCCCACCGCCAGCACCTCGTCTACCACCAGGATCTCGGGTTCCAGGTGGGCCGCCACGGCGAAGGCGAGGCGCACGTACATGCCGCTGGAGTAGCGCTTGACCGGGGTGTCGAGGAAGCGTTCGACCTCGGAGAAGGCGACGATCTCGTCGAGCTTGCGGTCGATCTCCCGCTTGCGCATTCCAAGGATGGTGCCGTTCAGGTAGATGTTCTCGCGCCCGGTGAGCTCGGGGTGAAAGCCGGTCCCCACCTCCAGCAGGCTCGCCACCCGGCCGTGGAGCTCGACCCGGCCGCGGGTGGGCTCGGTGATGCGCGAGAGGATCTTGAGCAGGGTGCTCTTGCCGGCGCCGTTCTTGCCGATGACGCCGAGCACCTGGCCCGGGCTCAGGTCGAAGGAGACCCCGTCCAGCGCCCAGAACTCCCGCTCGTCCTCCCGGGACGCGGCGCGCCGGAACGGCGCCCGCAGCCGCTCGGTCAGCGCTTCGCGCAGGTTGTTCGAAAGGCGCGCCGGTCCCCCCACGCGGTAGCGCTTCGACAGCTCGGTCACTCGGAGCATGGCCTCAGACGACATCGGCGAAGATCTTCTCCATACGGCGGAAGCGCCAGACCCCGATCGCCACCAGGACCAGGCCGACGGCGGCCGAGACCGCGAGCGAGCCGAGGTCGATCGGCCGGCCGAGCGGGGCGGCGCGGTAGGCCTCGATGAGGCCGGTCATGGGATTGAGGTCGAGCAGGAAGCGCCAGCGCTCCGGCAGCGTGTCTACGGGATAGACCACCGGCGTCGCGAACATCCAGAGCTGCATCAGGAAGGGGATGGCGTGCTGGACGTCGCGATACTGGACGTTGAGCGCCGCGAGCCCCATGCCGATGCCGGTCGCGAGGAAAGCGGTCGCCAAGGTGAGCGGCACCAGCCAGAGCACCGAGACGGAGAGCGGGATCCGGTACCAGGCCATCAGCCCGAGAAGCACGACGAAGGCGATGGCGAAATCCACCAGCGCCGAAAGGGTGGCGGAGAGCGGGATCAGCAGGCGCGGGAAGTAGACCTTGGAGAGCAGGTTGGCGTTGCCGACCAGGCTCGCGCTGCTGCGGGTCATGGCGTTGGCGAAGTAGGTCCAGGGCAGCAGCCCGAGGTAGGAGAACACCGGGTAGGGCAGCCCGTCGCCGTTCACCCCGGCCAGCCGGCCGAGGAAGAGGCTGAACACCACCATGCTGAGCAGCGGCTGGAGCACCGCCCAGGCGAGCCCCAGGAGGGTCTGCTTGTAGCGGATCGAGATCTCCCGCCGGGTGAGGAAGTAGAGCAGGTCGCGGTAGTGCCAAAGCTCGGCGAGGTCGATCTTCGGCGGGCCGTCGGACGCCTCGAGCACCAGCCGATACGGCGTGGCCGGGGCCTTGGCGGAATCGTGGGACAGGGGCTGGGTGGACGGCATCGAGGCGCGATCTTACCGGGAAGCCGCGGGCAGAGGCGGAGCGTCGCAGGCTGCTCGGGCGGCCCGCAGATGCTCTGGCAGGCCCTGGTGATAGGACTCGTAGACGTAAAGGGCGGCGACGACCTGGGTGGCGGTGTCGTTGTGCTCGAACCAACCGGCGACGGCGCGCTCCAGATCCGCCCGGCCGAACACCTCGCCGGCGACCGACCCCGGACGCCGGATCACCGCCTCGATGCGGCGGCGGATCTCCGGCGCCTTCCACACCGTCTCGTCATCGCTATAGGCGCGCAGGCGCGGCCGGGCTGGCAGGCCGAGGCGGGCGAGGCGGGGCTGAGCCTGGCGCCAGGCGTAACGGCGCGCCCGCTCGGTCTGGAGGCGCCAGGGCGGAGAGAGGACCGGCACCCCCGTTTTCTGGTTGGGGATGGTGGCGAAGAGCTGCGGGTAGCGGGCGCGCAGCCAGCGCTCATAGAGGGCGAGCGCACCGCGGGCCCGTCCGGGTAGGCCCTGGAAGAAGTCGAAGAAAGCATAGTCGGTGAACGGCTTGCGCACCCGGAACCAGGGGCGCCACGCCGCCGTCCAGCGGTTGGTCGCTTGCGGCAGCTTGTGCTCGAAAAGGGCGAAGCGGGCCGGCGCGCCGTTCAATCCGCCCACCATCGCCTCGGCCCGTACCCGCGCCGCCTCCCAGGACAGGCCGAGCCGGCCGCCGTAGTAGGGGAGGCGCACCAGCACACCGTCGGAGTCCGTGACGTCGTTGAACGTCGGGCCGGCCACGGCGTCGCCGATGTAGCCGGAGAGGTGGAGGTCGAGGAGGGAGGCCTGAAGCGGAAGGGTCTCCAGATGCATCAGATCGACCAGATCGATCAGCCCATCGGTCGCCTGGACGTAGCCGGTGCGGCGCTCCAGCCAGTCGGGGTCGCGCCCGCTGTAGAGCGGATGGAAGACCCAGGTGACGCCCGCGGTCTCGGCGGCGCGGCGGGCATAGATGGCGTCGTCGCAGCCCGGCAGGCCGTAGGTGAGGGCCGTCCAGCGCGGTGCAGGGGAAGCCGGCTCTCGCGGCAGGACCGCCTCGGCGAGGATGGCCCGGCTGTCGAGCCCGCCCGAGAGGGTCTGCCCGGGCCGGGAGGAACCTTCCAGCCGGCGACGTATGGCCCGCCCCCACAGCTCGTGAGCCTGCTCGATCCACTCCGCCACCGGACGATCTGGCTGTTCCGGGATGTCGGACCAGGACCAGGAACGGCGGAAGACCGGTCCTTCACCTGCCCGCACGGTCACGACCGTAGCGCCTGCCACCATCTTCACCGCGGCGGCGTTGGTGCGGTCTCCGAGGCGGTATCCGCCGAAGGTGACCGCCTCGCGGATCGACTCCAGATCGGGATCGGCGGAGATCCCGGGCGCCACCAGCACCCCGCGCACGCCGCCGGCGAAGGCGAAGCCTGCGGCCGCCCGGCCCCAATAGAGGGGGAGTCCGCCGAAGCGGTCGTTGAGCAGGGTGAGCACGCTCTCGGCGCGATCCCACAAGACGATTTGGTATTCGCCGTCCATCTCGCGGACGGCGTCGAGCCCGTGGCGCAGGAGTGCTGCGAGCAGCGCCTCGCGGAACGCCGCCGTGCGCGAGCGAACGGCGGTGACCCCTTCCAGGATCCGGCCGCCGTCGAAGGCCTCGCCGGCCATCCAGAGGTGCCAGCGGCCGTCGGGCGTGACGGCGGGCGCATAGACCCGCTCCACCGGCTCGCCCGGCAGCTCCAACAGCCCGACCGTCAGGGCGCCGGTCCGCCAGAACGCCCAGGCCTGGCCGGAGTGGACGCGCAACGCCGCCCTCATGGCCGCGATGACCTCCTGTCCTTCCTGACTTGGCTGCCCGGCCGTGGGACCGCCGGACTGCAGCCAGCCGCAGAGCAGGGTCAAGCCGGCGGCCTCCCGGCCGAAGCCGGAGTGACATGGCTGTCGTCCAGATCGTCCGCGGCCGCGTGCCGGTGCCGGGGTTCTGGCCGCCGGGGCTCGAAGCAGCGCCACCAGGCGGCGTCGAACTCCTCGCGGCCGAAGAGCGCCAGCGACTCCCGAGCCGCCTGCCCGGCGGCGGCCCGGCGCTCCGGGTCGGCGAGGAACCAGGCGAGCCCTTCGACGAGCGCTTCGACGGTGACGGCGTCGCAGATCCAGCCGTCGACGCCATGCCGGATCAACTCGGGCAGTGCGCCGGTACGGAAGACCACTGACGGGATGCCGGCCTGCTTGGCCTCGAGGTTGACCACGCCGAACGCTTCGCGGATCTCGGGCAGGGAGGGGCAGCAGTGGACGGCCGCCGTCGCCATCAGCGCCGGCACGTCGTCGCGCCAGCCGAGGAAGCGCACGCGGCCGGCGAGGTCCGGCCGCCCGGCGCGGGCGACCAGGCCGGCGCGGTAGCCCGCGAAGTCCGCGGACTCCCAGCCGTCGATCTGGCCGATCACGTCGAGGCGGACGTCCAGCCCGCGCGCCGCCAGGAGGGCCACCGCCTCCAGGAGCAGATCGATCCCCTTGGGCGGGATGATCTGGCCGGCGTAGACCACCTTCCCTGGGTCGCGCTGGCTGGCGGCGGCCGGCCGGTCGCGCAGCGGCACGGTGTTGTAGACACGCTCGACGCGGGACGCCGGGATGCCGTGGGCGAGGATCTCGTCGCGGGTGTAGTCGGAGTTGGCGACGAAGAGGTCGACGAACGGCGCCACGCCCCATCGCCAGACCTTGCGGTAGGTGTGCCCCGGCGTGGGCGCCATGCCGACGCGCAGGACCACCGGCACGCCGCGCAGCCGTAGCCAGAAGAGCGCCGGGGCATTGCGGATCACGCCCAGGAAGTCCGACATCAGCACGTGGGTGGGACGGAAGCGGCGGGCGTCGCGCAGCAGCGCCCGGCTGGTGCGCAGGATGTCGGCCACCATGAGCAGGACCTTGCGCGGATGGCGGGCGTGGCGGTCGAGGGTCTCCCAATAGGGGCCGGTCGTCCAACTCGCGCCGATCGCCTCGGCGAGGGGGACGATCCGGTGGTTCTCCCAGACGTTGAACACGCAGTGGACCGCGGCGCCGCGCTGGCGCAGGCTGCGCAGGACCTCGAACGTCATGCGTTCGAGGCCGGAGACCGTCACCATGCCGCCGCAGCCGGCGAGGACGCGCACCGCCCCCGCCGGGCCGGCCGCATTGGCCGGCGCCAGGGGCGCGGCACGGCGCGCGCCGGCGGCGTGGCGGCAGGCCGCCAGCAGTCCGGCGGTGGCGGCGGCGAAGGAGTGCGCGGCGGCACGCTCCCGGCAGGCCGGGGCCAGGTTCCTCTCCGCGGTGGCGGCGCGCATCCGCTGAATGGCTCGGGCGAGGGCCTCCCGGTCGCCGCTTGGGAACACCTCGCCGGTCTCGCCGGGAACGATCAGGTCGGGGGCGCAACCCACCTTGTCCGCAACCACGCAGGGTAGCCCGCTGGCGAGCGCTTCGTTGACCACCAGGCCCCAGGTCTCGCCCTTGCCGCTCGGCAGGGTGAGGCAATCGGCTACGGCGTAGGCTCGCGCCATCTCGGTCTGATTGAGAAACCCCGCCCAGGCCACGAAGACGCCGAGGGCCGCGGCGGCCTGCCGGCACTCGGCTTCCAGCTCGCCCCCGCCCACCACCAGGAGTTGGACACCGGGGCCGAGGCGTGCCAGCCCGTGCAGCAGGTCGAGAGGCCGCTTCTTGGGCTCCAGCTTGCCGGCGAACAGCACGGTGAAGGCGTCCGGAGCGAGGCCGAGCGCGGCGCGCCCCGTGCGCCGCGCGTCCGGGGTCTGGAATGGCGCCGCCTGGCGGGCGAACAGCTCATTGTCCACGCAGTGCGGCGAGGCGAAAACCCGCGCCCGCGGGATCCCGAAGGAGAGCAGGTACTCGCGCGAGCGGATGCCGGTCGCGAGGAAACCGTCGTAGGCGCGCAGGCGCAGCCAGGTGCGGGCGCGCCAGGCCGCCCACGGCAAGCCGGACGGCGCCGAAGCGAGGTTCGAATCGCCGCGGTAGAGGACCGGCACGCCGGCTCGCCGGCAGGCGTGCAGGGCCCGCCGCAATGTCACGGAATACCAGCCGGGGATCAGCGCAACGTCCGGGCGGGTGGCGAGCACCGCCTCACCGATCCCGGGCACGTCCACCCCCCGGAACGAGCTGCTGCGCAAGTCGTCCTCCGGGCGGGAGGGGCGCACCACCTGACAGCGGTAGCCTTCGGTGAGCGGCACGTCCCAGGTGAAGGCGCGGCCGAACCCGACCCCCTGCTGCTCAGGGGTGGGCTCAGTGGCGTAGATCACGGTCAGATCGAGCTCCGGGCACTCGGCGGCGATCTGGCGGAACCAGGGCGCGTAGTACTGCACCGGGTGGACCAGCACGGCGGTCAGTCGCAGGGGCGCGCTCATGCCGCCGCCCTCCGGCCGGCCATCGGACCGGCCACCTGATCCAGCAGGCGGGCGAGGCGCCCGGCCATGGCGTCCGCCGAGAGCTCGGCCAGAGCCGCCGAGTCCAGCCCGGTGGGCTCCGCCGCCCTCTTTTCGAGCAGGGCGGCGAGGGCCTCATATACCGCCTCCACCCGGTCGCCGGCGCGCGCGGTCTCGCCGTAGGTCACGCAGCGGGCGGTGGGCGCCGCCCGCCGGAGCATCTCCACCACCGTGCTCTGCTCGTGGTAGAGGGCGAGGAGAGGGCGGCGGCTGAGCAGGGCCGGGAACAGCTTGCTCGCCGTGTAGTGAGGCTCGCTGCTGCCGAGCAGCAGCAGGGCGCTCGCCTGGGTCTGGACCCGCACCGCGTCCAGATAGCCGATGCGCGGCGCCACCTCGGTCACGCGGTCGGCCACCCCCAGCTCCCGGGCCACCGGGAGGGCGCGCTCCGGCGCCCCGGCGGTGGTCTGGTTGCTGGTGCCGAAAAAACGCAGCGACAGGCGTTCGTAGAGGGCGGGGCGGCGTTCCCGCAGGAGGGCGACGGCGGCGAAGAAACCGCGCAGGGTCTCGAATCCCAGCGGCAGCAGGGTGCCGACGTAGCAGAGGTGGAAAAGGCCGTCGTCCGGGTCGAAGAACCCGTTGGGCCGCGGCCGTTCGCGCACCTGCTCGAAGTCCGCCGGCTCGGCACCGAGGGGGATCTCGGCGCAAGGCACGCCGGAGAGGCCGTAGCGCGCCTGGACGGCGGCGCAGGTCGCGGCCGAGACCGCGGTCAACGCGTCGGCCGCCGCGGCGGCGCGAGGTTCCAGGCGCAGGGCGAGGGCCCGGCTGGCCCGGCTCTTCCAGTCCACGGCGCCGCCCGGCCCGCCGCCCACGCTCTCCCCCCAGGAGCCCACCCAGGGATCCTGGTAGTCGAGGACGAAGGGCACGCCGAAGCGCCGCCGCAGGCGGGGGCCCAGGAGGGCCGGGTAGGTCGGATAGATCGTGATCACCAGGGCGTCAAACCGCTCGGCCGACAGCAGCCGCACGGCGGTCTGGGCGAGAGAGGGTAGCGCTCGCAGGCCCAGATCGCCGATCCCCAGAAAGCGGGTCCAGCGGGCTGACAGTGCCCGGCAGCGTAGCACCCGCAGGCCCTCCGGCACCAGGGCCGCGAGCTCCGGGTCGAGCCGCCCCTCGTAATCGCGCGGGTCTACCGTGAGCACCGTGGGCTCCCAACCGTGGGCGGGCAGGTGCGGGGCGAGCAGCCGCGCCCGGTGCGTCCCGGCGCTGGTGTCGGGCGGGAAATGCGGGGAGATCAGCAGGAGGCGGCGCATGCGCTAGGGCTCCCGCACCGCGTCGACGTAGAGGGAGTAGGGGGCGTGGACCGCGGCGTCGACCGGGTTGGCGGCGTCGCCGGCGAGGCGAGGGTCGAGCGACCGGCGGTAGGCGGCCTGCTCGACGCGGCGGAAGCCGGCGGCACGCAGACGGTGCGCGAGCGTCTCGAAATCGTATCCCCAGCGGTGCTCGTGCCACTGGTGGAAGGCGTGGTTGACCACATCCATCCGCGTCGGCAGATCGGCGGGAAACGGCTCGGGGACCGCGAGCTCTCGGAAGCCGGCGAGGTCGCCGGCGACCGACCGGCAGTAGGCGGCGAGAAAGCGGCCGGCATCCGGCACGACGATCCGCAGCACGGCGCCGGGTACCAGCACGCGCCGGCACTCCGCCAGAAATGCCGGCACCTCCTCACGCGTCTCCAGATGCTCGAAGAACTGCTCGGCGCGCAGGCCCGCCACGGCGTCATGGGCAAAGGGCAGCTTCCGGCGGCAATCCCAGCGCACCACTTCCGGATGGGCGGCATAGAGATCGAGGTTGACGAAGCCGGGCAGGGCGAGCGGCCCGCAGGCGACGTTGACGAGCAGCCCGCGCTCCCGCCGCAGCCGAGCCAGGCGCCGCCGCCGGGTGGGGAGCAGGCGGTTGGCGGCGCCCGTGCTCCAGGCGTCGAGCTCCACCCGGATCTGGTCGAACAGAAAGCGGGTGACCGGCAGGCGCGGGATGAGCCAGGCTCCGAGGCGCTGCTTGAGCGTCACGGCCGCCCTCCCGGAGCGCCGTCCAGCAGCTCGCGGTAGACCGCCTCGTAGGCCGTCACCACCGCCTCGGCACCGAAGCGGGCCTCGCAGTCCCGCCGCACCTCCCGGCGGTCGAGGCCGGGCAGCAGGCGGACCGCGGCGGCGGCCTCCTCGGCGCTGTCGCGGACGAAGCCGTTGATGCCGTCGCGCACCACCTCGGGGACGCTGCCACGGCGCAGGCCGATCACCGGAGTGCCACAGGCCAGGGCCTCGGCCATCACGATCCCGAAGGGCTCCTCCCACTGGATCGGCATGAGCAGCGCGGCGGCCGAGCCCAGCAGCGCGCTCTTGGCGTCGTCGTCCACCGGTCCGATCCAGCGCACCGCGCCGCCGTCGAGGTGTGGCGCGATCTCCCGGTCGAAGTAGCCGGCGGCGGAGCCGGTCTCCACGCGGTTGCCGGCGATCACCAGGGACCGGCCGGCGGCGCGGGCGATGGCGATCGCCAGATGAACCCCCTTGATCGGCTCCAGGCGGCCGAGGAAGGCGAGCGGCGCGTCGGGCGACAAGGCGGGGACGAACCGGTAGCGCGCCAGGTCCACCCCGTTGAACACCACCCGCCAGGGGGCCGGATCGTGGCCGCACAGCAGGCTGGCCGAGCAGGCGGCGAAGAGGAGCGAGCCTCCGCCCAGCCGGCGAGCCAGGGCGACGCTGCGCCAGGGCACCTCGCGCTGACAGCACTGCAGCTTGGGCAGACGCCGCAGCGGCAGGACCGGCGCGAGGGCGGCGAGCCGCCCGAAGCTGTGGACCAGGTCGAGCCGACGGCGGCGGCGCAGCAGCCCCGTCCCGGCCTGCCACAATTCGGCGGCGCGGCGACGCATCCCCTGATGTGGCGGGGCGCCGTACGGCACCAATTCGCCGGCCGTGCGGCTCTCCGGATGGGCGAAGAGGACCACCCGGTGGCCGCGCGCAACGAGGCCGCGGGCGAGAAGGTCGACGATCCGCTCGATGCCGCCGTAGAGCCGGGGCGGCACCGGCAGATAGGGGTCGGCGGTGAGGGCGATGCGCAGCGGCTTCACGCGGCGACGGTCCTCTCGACGGCGCCCAGCAGGGCGCCGCGCTCCAGGGGGTGCTCCCAGTGCCAACGGCGGCGGGCGGCTTCCCAGGCGGCGGCGCGGGCGCGTCCCAGCCGTTCGCGGTCTCCCGCCCAGAGCTGCAGGCCCCGGGCGAGCGCCGTCACGTCGCCCGGCGGATAGAGGAACGCTCCCTCCCCCAGGTCGCGGGCGAGGGGGGTCTGGCCGGGGGTGGCGCTGGCGGCGATCGGCATGCCGGCCAGGATGTAGGTCAGCGCCTTGTTGGTCAGGCAGAGGTTGCGATTGAGCGGCTGGGCCTGCTCGGCGGCGAGGCCGGCGTCGTGACCGGCGCAGAGCTCGACCATGCGGTCGGGCGCGGCGGGCTCCAGCGGGACGATGCGCAGGTCCGGCGCGCCGGCGGCCAGCTCCCCGAGATACTCCAGGATGCCGCCGGCCGGAACACCCCGCAGGCGGATCTCACCGGGGATGCGCGCCTGCGCCATGGCGCGGACGGCATCCTCGATCCCGCGCCCCGGACCGAGGGTCTGGCCGAACCAGTAGAGCCGCAGCCCCGGCCCGGGCGATGGCGCCAGGGCGGGGGGGAGAGCCGGCAGCGGGAAGGTGTTGTGGATGGGAATGGCGGATACCCCGTAGCGCTCCCGGTACGCCGCGGCGATCGCGGCGCTGCCGGCGGTGAGGAAGGCGGCGCCGGGAAGCACGGCGCGCTCGATCCGGGCGGCGAGGGCGTTGGCCCGCCGTCCATCCGGCCGGTCATCCGGGTGCTCGCCCGCGAAGAAATCCTCGAGGTCGAGCGCGTAGGGAACGCCGGCCCGCCGGCCCGCCGCGGCGGCGGCGGCAAGGCCGCCGGTGGTGCCGCCGTAGAACAGGTCGGCCGGCTCCGCCAGCGCCGCCCGCACCAGCTCCGGATGGACGCGGCCGAAGGCGCGGGCGGCGAGGCCGAGAGGTGCGCGCTCCGCTCCGAGCAGGCGCACCCCGGCGCGTGCCGTCCGGCAGCGTGCCCCGCTGCGCAGGTGCGTCCGCCGTCCCGTGGCTCTGTGGTAGTCCACCACGCTCCAGCGCCAGGATCGCGTCCGGCGCAGCTCCCGGTCCCCCTCCGTGGCCCAGTCCATGAAGCGGGCGCTGACCACGCGCACATCGTAGCCGGCCTCCGTCAAGGCATCGGCGGCCTTGACCAGGCGCGGGCAGGTGGAGAGCTGGCCCGCCGTCATCACACAGATCCGCGTCTTCATGGGTGCCAGGAGTAGCAGAGCCGGTGGGCCAGCTCCTCGGCGCCCAGGCCGGCGACCATCATGAAACGTGACCGCTCGAGCGGCGGCTCGTCCGGCGTTGCGAAACCGGGGCGGGTGGTGAAGCCGAACTCGTAGCCCGCCTGGCGCACCAGCTCGACCGTCTCCTGCGTGTAGTCCTGGCCGGGCTGGCCGTTGGGATAGGCGAAGGCGGTCACCGGCCGGCCAGTCCACTCCTGGAGCTGGCCGCGGTTCGCCGCGATCTCCGTCTGCTGATCAGGCCGGCCGGCGCGGGCGAGGATCGGATGAGAGACGGTGTGGCCGCCGATCTCGCAGGCAGGCCGGGCGGCGACGGCCTGCACCTCGGCCGGCGTCAGCACGGCCTCCGGATCGCCGGCGTGAACCGGGCGCTCCAGTGCCGCGGTCCGCTCCCGCCATTCCGGGTAGGCGACCTCCTTGAGGCGCTCGGCCTCGTCCTCACCGCTCGCCTGGGCCACGGCGTCGAACCAGAGGGCGACTTGCCGCTCGATCGGTCCGGAAGCGGCGAAGAGCAGAGAGGGGAGGGCGTGGCGCTCCAGGATGTCAACGGCGGTCAGGAACGAGCGGTAGCCGTCGTCGAACGTGAAGAGCACCGGCCGTTTCGGCAGCGGTGGTCCGCCGGCGAGCGCCGCCCGCCACTGCTCCAGGCTGATGGGATGGCAGGTGGCGCGAATCAGCCGGCAATGGTCGGCCAGCTCGCCGGCGCGGACGTGTAGGTTTTCGAACGGCAGGCTGCCGGCGGGCAGACGGTCGTCCCGGACGCCGTGGTAGCAGAGCACCGCCACTCCCGGGAAGCTCTTCTGCGCAAGCTCCCTTCGATAGTAGCCGACCGTGTGGAGCCACCGCTTGACCCCCTGCTTCAGAGGCAGGCTCAGTCTCATGTCCGCGGGCCCGGTTTGCGGCAGTGAATCGTAACGAGCACGGGATAACGGGGATCCTCCACCTGGAGCTCCGCCGGGGTCAGCTCCTCGTGAGCCAAGCCGAGCATGGCGGCCAGGGCGGCCAGGCAATTGCCGTGGCTCTCCACCTTCACCTCGCAACCCGGCCAGACCCGGGCCGTAACCTCCCACCAACCCGCGGCGCTGATGCGCCAGTAGTCCGGCCCGTCCGGGATGAGGGGGCTGAACACCGCCGTGCTCGCAAGAATCGCTCCCCCTGGCCGCACCACCCGGAGAGCCTGCCGCAGACACTCTTCGAGATCCCGCAGGTGCGTGAGCGTATTGGGGAGCAGGAAACAGTCATAGCGTTCCGCGGGGATGAGCGAGCCGGCCTCGGCCAGATCGCAGCAGTATGTGGGGGCGAACCGCGGCTCGATGTCGACGGAGTGAGCCGTCGTCACACCCTGGCCGTAACGCCTGGCGTAGCTCGGCGCCTGGATCTCCAGGACTTCGCCGGTGATGTCGGCGCGGTGGCGTTCGAAGAAACGATCCAGATAGAAGCGGTCCACCGGGGTGCCGCGATCGAAGCCGAAAGTCTCGGAGAGCGGCCGGGTGCGTCGCAGGTTGCCCCAGCGCGGCAACGGCTTGCCACGGGTGAGGCAGCGCAGACGGACGGTCCAACGTGGGCCCAGCCAGCCCTTGAGACGTGCGCGGAAGCCGCTCATGGCGTGCCGCCGGCATAGAGCGCCAGGTAGTCGGCGGCAACCTGATCCATGGTGCGGGCGGCCGGCAGGCCGCGCCGCCAACGGTCGAGGGTGCCCGCCGGATCCTCGGCCACCTCGCGTAGCGCGGCCGCCAGGGCAGCACGGTCCCCGGGCGCCACTAGCCGGCCGCTCACGCCATCCGTGACCAGCTCGGCGAGCCCGCCGAGCCGCGAGCCCACCACCGGCGTGCCTACGGCGTGGGCCTCGACGGCGACCGTGGGGCCCCCCTCATGACAGAGCGAGGGGCAGGCCAGGACATCGTAGCCGGCGAGCACTTCGAGGACCGCTCCCGGCGGCACGGCCGGGGCGAACGAGATCCGCGGGTCCCCTGCCGCCAACCCCTCCAACTCGGCCACTACGGCCCGCTCAGCCGCCGTGCGGACCGGCCCCCGCAGCTCCAGCCGCAGCGGCACGCCGGCGGGAAGGCCAGCCACCGCGGCCACCAGGTCGTAAACCCCCTTGATCGGATCGAAGCGGCCGAGGTAGCCCACGGTGACCGGCGGCGTGCTGGGCCGCTCGTCCGGTCCCGGCTTGCGCCGGACCTCGCCATGGGTGTGGCCCAGGCGGTTCAGGGCGAGCTTCTCGCGCGGGAAACCGTTGGCGGCCACCGCCTCCAGCGCCCAGCCGGTGAGGACGACGAAGCGGTCCAGGTCTGCGAGAACCTGGCGCTGCCGGGCGCGGTTGCGGGCGATCAGGTCGCTCATGCCGAGAGCAGTGCCGGCCCGGCCCGGCAGGCCCCCGAGGTGGCGTCCGGCCCGAGGGGGCAGCGCCCCCACGGCGCGGGCCAGCGCGCGGGGCAGGCCGCGCCCCTGCAGATCGCAGGCGGCGCAGCGCGCCGGACGGCAGAGGCCGTCGCAAGGCTCCGTGCCCCAGAGCATCAGCGTGCCGCGCTGGCAGATCCACCCCAGGCTGCTCGAATGGGTGGTGGCGACGGTGCGCGCCCCGGCTGCCCGCGCGGCGGCGATCTCGAACGGCCCGAGGCCGGTGACAAACGTATGGAAATGGACTACATCCGGCCGCTGTCCGGCGAGCCAGGCGTGGAACCGCTCGGCGCCGCGCGCCGGCACCTCGGATTGTGCCTCGGCGCGGGTCGGCGCGGCCGGGATCGGGTAGCGGAAGACCGGGATGCCGCCATGGACGTACTCGCGCGACACCCCGCCGGGGTCCGGCGCGGCAACCCGGACCTCGTGCCCGGCGTCCTGCAGCCGGCGGGCGAGACCCGCGACGTAGACCTCGGTGCCACCCAGGCTTTCGGGGTAATACCAGCCGGCCGCCTGGACAATCCGCAGGCTTTTTGATCCCTCGGTCACGGGCGGTTTCGGGAGAAGATTCATCGGTTGCGGCTCAGGACCTTCCGCGAGGTCGGAGCCTCTCTTTCGATGCGAGTTGTCTCCTGCTGGACATTCACGCCGAACTCCCGGAGCACGCGAAGAGCCAGGCGGCGCGAGTCGAGCCCTTCCGAGGTTCCCCCCGGGGATCCCGTCTCCACGAAGTCCATCACCGGGATGCCGAAGCCGGTCTTGCGCCGCGCGAACACCGCGGCCGGCAGCTCGGGCGCGGCCCGCCGCACCAGCGCCGCCTTGCCGTCCGTGCGTGCGGGCTCGAAGCGGACCGCGGCGAGCGCGGCGCGCAGGCGGGCGTCCACCAGCGGCACCCGCAGCTCCAGGGAGCTCGCCATCGAGGCCCAGTCGGAGTCCCGCAGGAGCTGGTTGCGCAGGTACCGGCCCGATTCCATGCGGTGGACCGCTGTCCAGTCGTCTTCCCCTTCAACGAGGTGCGAGGCCGCATCGGCGACCGGATCACAGGCGGCCAGCCCCTCGGCCGCCTTCTCCGCCCCGAGCAGGGCGGGCAGCTCCCCGGGAAGGAACAGGCCGCGCCGCAGGAAGTAGGCCCCGGCGAGGCCGCGCCCGTGCTCCAGGAGGCTGGCGAGCTTGGGACGGCCGGGGGACAGGCGGCGCGCCGCGGCGGGCCAAAGCCGGGCGAGGCCGGGGACGAGCCGGCCGGCGGCGGCGGCGCGCGCCCAGCGCGGCACGTCGCGGAACGAGGGATAGCTGCCGAAGACCTCGTCGCCGCCGAGACCGGACAGGGCCACCTTGAGCCCCGCCTCGCGCGCCAGACGGGCGACCACGAAAGTGTTGAAGCCGTCGATCGTGGGCTGGTCCATGGCGGCCAGTGCCTGGGGCCAGAGCGCCAGGAAATCTGCGCGGCCAACCCGCCGCTCGACGTGGCGGGTGCCGAGACGGCGCGCGATCTCGGCGGCGAGCGGCCCCTCATCGCGCGGCGTGCCCTGGAACCGGTCGAAGGTCAGGGTGAACGTGGCCGGCGGTTCGGGGAGATGGCGGCAGGCGAGCGCCGCGATCAGAGCCGAGTCGAGGCCGGCCGAGAGGAACAGCCCGACCGGCACGTCCGCCACCAGGTGAGCGCGGACGCTGTCCTCCAAAGCCTCCACGGCGGTCGCGCCCGGGGCCGGATCCGGCGCGCCGTGGAAGGGGCGGAGCTCCAACCTGGAGCGACCGCCGTCCGGTCCGGCCGTCAGGCAGCACCCGGCCGGCAGCGCCCGGATGGCGCTCCAGATCGTCCGCGGCTCGGGTACCGAGCCCCAGAGCAGGAAACCGGCTACCGCGGCCGGATCGATCTCGCGCGACACCGCGCCGGACGCTTCCAGCGCCTTGACCTGCGAGGCGAACCGGAGCGTCCCACCCTCGCCGCGATCGATCGCGTAGTAGAGCGGCTTGATCCCATACGGATCGCGAGCCAGGAAGAGGGTGCGCGCGGCCGAGTCCCAGATCGCCAGGGCGTACATCCCGCGCAGGCGGGAGAGCATCGCCGCCCCCTCGCGGGCATAGAGGTGGAGGATCACCTCGGTGTCGCTGTGCGACCGCAGCTCGGTCCCCTGGCGCGCCAGCTCGTCGCGCAGCTCGCGATAGTTGTAGATCTCGCCGTTGAAGACGATCCGGTGGCGGCCGTCGGCCGAGGCCATGGGCTGGGCGCCGGCCTCCGACAAGTCGATGATCGACAGCCGCCGGTGGCCGAGCGCGGCGGCGCCGTCCGGCGCGATCCACTCTCCGGCGCCGTCCGGCCCGCGCGAGGCCATGGCGTCGCGGGTGCGGAGCAGCTCCGCCCGGTCGATCGGGGGAGCGTCGGACGAGAGGCGGATGATGCCGTTCAGGCCGCACATGACAGCGACTCTACAAGCCGACCTTGCGCGCCTCCGCGCAAATGCCGGCACCGTCGAGCAGGCGGTCCGGCCGTTCAACCGCGGCGAGCCGGTCGGCCGGCAGGCCGCTTTCGAGGAAACCGCGGAGCGCCGGACGCGCGAACCCGGCTTCGGCCAGGAGGGCGAGCAGGCCGTCGCCGTCGTACATCCATTTGTGGTGGTCGAGGTCGGTGAGCCGGCGATACCAGGAGAGCGGCCCGGAGCCACGAGACGCCGTGGCCGGCCGCACCAACATCATCTTCATCAGCAGGTCGCTGCTCGGCTCGCGGCGCTCCTCGGGCGGCAGTGCCCGATGATCGAGGTACCAGCCGACGATGGCCGCGACGTCCGGCACGACCAAGCGGCAGAGGCCGCCCGGCCGGAGGGCGCGATGGACCTCCCGCAGGAGCCGCAGGGCCTCGTCGCGGTGGAGGTGCTCCAGCAGGTGCGAGCTGTAGACCACCGCCAAGCTCTCGGGACCATAGCCGAGACCCTTGCGGAGGTCGCGCCAGACCACGCCGCGGGGCCACTTGCCGATCTCCCGGTTGCCGGTCAAGCCGACGGCGAGGCGGGTCAGCCAGGGGCGGCCAGCGAGGCGGGCCTGCCAGGAGCCGTCCAGGTTGATCCAGCCCGGCGGGCTGTCTGGACCGCTCCCGAGGTTGACCCAGGGGCCTTCCGGCAGAGAGGGGTCAGCGCCGTGCATCGAGCAGCCGGTCGAGGTGGGTGTCCAGGCGACGGTGAAAGGCGGGCGCGCTCAGCTCCCGCTGCCAGCGGTCGCATCCGGCCGCGCCCAGTCGGGCGCCGAGATCCGGATCATCCAGCAGCCGCAGGAGAGCGGCGGCGAGAGCCTCGGGTCCGCCGTCCACCAGCAGGCCGGTCTCACCGTCGCGCACGACCTCGGCCGCCGCGGTGCCGCGCAGGGCCACGCAGGGCCGGCCTGCGCGCATGGCTTCCAGGTAGACCAGACCGAACCCCTCGTCCCGGCTCGGCATGGCGAACACCGCGGCCCGGCGGTAGAGCTCCGCGAGGGTCGCCTCAGAGATGAAGCCGGTGAACGCCACCGCCTCGTCGAGACCCAGGGCGGCGCGGCGGGCCTGGAGGCGGGGGCGGTCGTCGCCGTCCCCGGCGATCACCAGCCGGGTGCCGGGACGCGAGTGCAGGACGAGCCGCAGGGCGTCGAGCAGCTCGTCGTGCCCCTTGTAGCGCTCGCTCTCCGCCATGCGTCCGACAATCAGGATGTAGCCCTGGCCGAGCCGTTCCAGGAGATCCCGGTCGGGCTCCCCCGGAGCCGGGACTTCCTCGAGAGCCAGAGGAAGAACCTCGGCCCCAGGCAACGGGTGGAAACGTCGGGCCCGCTGCCGGGTGTAATCCGAGTTCGCCAGCAGGACCGCGGCGTTGTCGAGGGCCCGGCGGCGGTCCCAGGTCAGCTTCCGCCAGGCTTCGATCCCGTGGAGGAAGACCAGGTAGGGCGACCGGGCGCGGCGCGGCAGCATCGCCTGGACACGCGCCGGTCCCAGGAAGTCGTAGACCAGGGCCGGATACGCCCGGCCGAGTTGGCGGCGCCAGAGGGCGAGAGCCAGCCGGCGGGTGCTCCCTGCGAAGTGCTCGATCGGCAGCTCCTCCAGGGCCTCGGCGCTCCCGAGGGCGGAGCCCAGGTGAAGCACCCGGAAGGGGAGACTCCGCGCCGCGGCATAGGCCGCCGCTCCCCGGCACAGCAGGCGGCCCACCCGGGCCGTGCCGCCGCCACGCAGGCTCAGGCCAGCCGAGACCAGGACGAGGCCGCGGGCCGGGGTCACGCCCTGACCACTCGCGGATCGGGGTCCCGGAAAATGCCCCGGGTGTCCACGATGAGCGGCGCGTGGCGGAGCACCTGTCCGTAATCGACCGCCGAGTGGTCGGTCACCAGGAGGACGACGTCCACCCCCTGGAGCACCTCCGGCGTGAGCGGCCGGCACTCCATCGGCGGCAGCTCGGGGCGGGACCGCACCCGCGGTGCCACCGGCACGTGGGGGTCGTGGTACTCGACCTCGGCCCCCAGCCGCAGCAGGTGGTCGATCAGGATGAACGCCGGGCTCTCGCGGGTGTCGTCCACATCCTTCTTGTAGGCGAGCCCAAGGACCAGCACGCGGCTCCCCTTGACCGGCTTGCCGTGGTCGTTCAGGGCGAGCGCCAGCTTCTCGATCACCCAGTCGGGCATATGGCGGTTGACCTCGCCGGCGCGCTCGATGAAGTGGGGGGTGACGCCGTGTTCGCGCGCCTTCCAGGTCAGGTAGAACGGGTCGAGCGGTATGCAGTGTCCACCCCAACCCGGGCCGGGGTTGAAGCGCAGGAAGCCGAACGGCTTGGTGGCGGCGGCGTCCAGCACCTCCCAGACGTCGATCCCCATGCGGTCGTAGACCACCTTAAGCTCGTTGACCAGGGCGATGTTGACCGCCCGGAAGATGTTCTCGGTGAGCTTGGCGGCCTCGGCCACCCGAGTCGAAGAGACGAGGACTGTCCGGGCGATCACCGCGTCGTAGAGCGCCTGGGCGAGGTCGGCGGAGACCGGGTCGGCGCCGGCCACCACCTTGGGGATGGTGGTGGTCGAGAAGTCGCGGTTGCCGGGGTCCTCGCGCTCAGGGGAGAAGGCGAGGAAGAAATCGCGGCCGGGGACGAGGCCGCTCTCCGCCAGGAGCGGCGCCAGGACCTCGTCGGTGGTGCCGGGCCAGGTGGTCGATTCGAGCACCACGATCTGTCCCGGGCGCAGACAGTCGCGGATCTGCTCGGCGCTGCGCACCACATAAGAGAGATCGGGCTCGCGCTGCGGAGTGAGCGGCGTCGGCACGCAGATCAGGACCGCGTCGGGCTCGCCGAGACGAGAGAAGTCGGTGGTGGCCGAGAATCCGGCGGCGGTGGCGGCGCGCAGGCGCTCCGAGCCGAGATGGCGCAGGTAGCCTTCGCCGCGCTCGATCGCGTCGATTTTCGTGGGGTCCACGTCGAAGCCGAGGACGGGGAAGCCCCGTTCGGTGTAGGCGAGCGCCAGAGGCAGCCCGACATAGCCGAGGCCGACGATGCCGATCACGGCGCGGCGTTCGCGGATCCGGGCCGCCAACTCGATCGCCGCGGGGGCGGCAGGGGAGAGTTCAGAAGAGGTCATGATCCTGATCGTACTCGACGTCTTTGCAGGCTCCGCCCCCTTCGGTGTACATCGCAGAGACGACACCGCCGGGAGAGCCAGGGGAGCGCCGGACTAGCCAGCGCGGCGCAGGGCCGCCGCTCGAACTGGGCGGGGGCGCGCCGGAGCGAGCGCCTCGCGGTCGATCTCGGCGGCGACCGCCTGCCGGAGCATCGTGACCGATACCACCAGCCGCAGTCGGCCCTTCTCGCGCAGCACCGTGCCAGTCCAGCCGCGCAGCGGGCCGTCCACGATCTCTACCTCGTCGCCCGGACCCAGGTAAGGGTGGGGGACGAGAGGGGCGCCGGACTGCTGGAGCCGCCAGAGGCTCTCCAGCTCCCGCGCGAGGCCGTCCTGGTCGGCCACGGGCAGCACCTGCACGATCAGGTTGCTGCGCAGGGCGCCGAGCCGTTCCGCGGCCGTACCGCGGAAAAACAGGTAGCCCGGGAAGAGGGGCAGATGGGAGACGAACGTCCGCCCGTTCCGCCGCACCTCCTTCTCGGACTGGGGCAGATAGAACCCGACCTCTTCACCGTGCAGATGGCGCGCGAGCCCCTTCTCCTGCCGGCTGCGCACATGGGCCACCCACCAGGGGGCCTCGGACCGGCACAGGTCGAACAGATCGGGAGGGGAAAAATCGACTTCGCGCTTGAGGATCGGCACGTCGAGGGTACGGCTCTTTCTACTTCGAGATCGGTTCACTTCTGCAAGTGGGCGCAGGGGGGATTGTACAACAGACTGTGCAGAAAGGAGGAGCGAGCCCTCGTCTCGGTAGTGCCTCGATTCGCCAAGCACACCGTTCGGGCGCAATAAATTGCGCCCCTACAACTGCTGCAAACCGCAAAGCTGTCTAGCAGCAGTCGTAGGGGCGTGATTTATCACGCCCCAGCGGCGCACTTCACGCCGGGGGTAAAATGAGCCATCACCCTCGTCTCGGTACCTGATTCCAAGTCCCGAGACCCGATGGCGCGTTCGGCTTGTTGGCCGGGAAAGTCTTGGTACTTGATTCCAAGTCCCGAGACTTTGCGCCGTGTTCAGCTT